>JAEZDX010000634.1 GCA_023417975.1 Bacillota bacterium | reverse complement strand
ATGGAGGACTTAGTCAATTTTGTAATAGGAAAGATACTAGACAATCTTTCTATGGAAAACAGTTTATTTACAAAGTGGGAGGATTAATTTATGTTTAATTTTAAAAAACTCATATCAATATCAACTGCTGCAGTTCTTGCTTTGTCCTTAATAGCTTGTTCAAAACCAAACAATACCGATGGCACTACTAAACAGTCTTTAACCTTCGGATTAATGCCCTCTGTAGATGCTGTTCCATTTATTATTGCCGATGAAAAGGGATATTTTAAAGCTCAAGGAGTTAATGTGATGCTTGAAGTTTTTAAAAGTGCAAAAGATAGAGATGCAGCCTTTCAATCCGGAAGCTTGGACGGAATTATCGGAGATGAAGTAGCTATATGTTTATATCAAAATGCAGATTTCAATGTTAAAATTACGGGAATTACAGATGGGGATTTCATACTTGTAGCCGGTAAGGATTCAGGGATTAAATCTATTTCCGATCTAAAGGGTAAAAGTGCCGCTATATCCGAAAAAACCGTAATTGAATATACTCTTGATAGCCTTCTTGCAAAAGGCGGCGTTGAACCAAATGATATTACAAAAACTGCGATTCCTGCTATTCCAACAAGACTTGAAATGTTAAGGAACAATAAGGTAGATGCAGCTCTTCTTCCTGAGCCCTTCTGTACACTTGCAATTAAAGACGGAGGAATTCAGTTAGGTAGTGCCAACAAAGAAAACATGTTTCCTTCTGTATCCGCCTTTACTCAAAAAGCCATAGACGGCAAGACAGATAGTATAAAAGCTTTCTACAAGGCTTATGATAAGGCCGCTGAATATATAAACAGTACTCCCATATCTGAGTATGAAGCTACAGTAATAAAGACTGTAGGCTATCCTGAAGATATGAAAGGCAAGATAACTCTTCCAAAGTTCAGAAAAAATGTGCTGCCTACTGATAGTGAATTAAATGATGCTATCAATTGGGCAAAGAAAAAAGGGTTACTAAGTAAGACCTTATCTACCAAAGACTTAGTGAACGAAATTGCCATGAAATAGAATAAAGGGGATGACTCCATGCTTGGGATAGAAAAACTATCGGTAAGCTATACTTCCGATTCTAAAGCTACAAATGCACTAGGTCCTATCAGTATAAACATTTCCAAAGGTGAAATATATGCTGTAATAGGGCCTTCGGGTTGCGGTAAATCTACACTTCTTCATGTCTTGAGCGGTGTTATGCAAGATTATACAGGTTCGGTATTCCTTAATGGAGATAAGCTTAATCCGAAGAAGCACAATATAGGCTTTATACCCCAGAATTTTGGACTGCTTCCATGGTATAACGTTGAAAAAAACTGTCTTTTGTCTTTAGTAATAAAAGGCATAAAAACTGATGATTCTTTAAAGCAAAGAATAACATATATAATGGATAGTCTTAATATAACTTCTTTGTTAAGTAGATATCCAAGTGAACTCAGCGGTGGACAAAAACAAAGGGTTTCCATTGCAAGAGCCTTCATACAGAACCCTGACCTGCTGCTTATGGACGAGCCATTTTCAGCTTTGGATGCCCTCACTCGTGAAGAAGCACAGGAGCTTTTTATATATATGTGGAATAAATATGAGCCAACAACACTTTTCGTTACGCACAGTATTGAAGAGGCTATATATATGGGAAAGAAAATTATTATAATGAGTCAGTGTCCCGGAACTATAGTTAAGGTTATCGATAATCCGCTTTTTAATTCAGAAGATTTGAGGCAAAAGGAAGAATATATTGAATTATCTGCGTACATTAGAAGCATTATAAAAAAGGGATGGAAGATATGAAAATAACAAAAAAAATAAAATTGTTTATACAAGGCTTTATAATGTTAAATGTGCTGTGGTATATCATGGCTCTTGTAGTAAATATGAGAGTTCTTCCAAAGCCTTCTTATATATATTTTAACCTTTGGAAATTAAGTGGCGATAAGTTATATTTACACGTTGCATTCAGTCTATACCGCGCATGCGCAGGACTAACTATATCCTTATTTATCGGTATGGCTATAGGAATACTTATGGCTTATTCAAAAACATGGAATAGGCTTCTTAATCCATTAGTCTATTTTACCTATCCTATACCGAAAACAGCACTTCTTCCTGTAGTAATGCTTATTTTCGGTTTAGGAGATGCTTCAAAGATAATAATCATCGTTTTAATAGTTATATTTCAAGTTATTGTTGCTGTTAGAGACGCTGTTATAGATATTCCTCAAGAAACCTATAATCCTATAAGAAGTCTTGGAGCTTCACGGCTTCAGATCTTTAAGAATATAACTCTGCCGGCCATTCTGCCTGCACTGTTTACAAACTTAAGACTATCAGTAGGTACAGCTTTATCTATTCTTTTTTTTACAGAAGGTTATGGCACTCAATACGGTATAGGCTATTATATATTGGATGCTTGGACAAGAATTGACTATGTAGCTATGTATGCAGGAATTATAGTTATAAGTCTGCTAGGATTTTTATTATTCATATGTATTGATATACTTGAAGAAACAATTTGTAAATGGAAAAAGTGATATGCAAGTTTGCAGGAGGAGAAAATGAGTAGAATATTTAACGGAAGAGAAATCGAACTATTGGCACCTGTAGGTACCTTTAAAGACTTTTTGTCTTTGCTAAACAGCAGTGCCGATGCATTTTATATGGGCGGAAAAAACTTTAACATGAGAATGCACAGAAAAGATCATAATTTAAATAACGAAGAGCTTACAAAAGCAATAATCATGGCTCATGAGAACGGTAAAAAAATTTACATTACCTTTAATAATATGATGAGCAGCAGTGAAATGCGTGAGGCCGAAGATTTTCTTAAATTTTTGGAGGTAGTTCAGCCGGACGCATTGATTATTCAAGATTTTGGTGCGGTTAAATTAATACGAGACTTAGGTCTTAGCTTAAATATGCATTTAAGCGTTATGGCAAACGTTCATAATGTTAACATGGTGAGATTTGCGAAGGAGCTGGGAATAACAAGGGTTGTAACTTCAAGAGAAGTTTCTTTTTCAGATATTAAAAACTTTGTTCGCGAGGTTCCTGACATAGAGTATGAGTACTTCATCCATGGAGATATGTGTTCCGTACATGGAGCCCAGTGCATGTACAGCGGCATGCTTTTCGGCAAAAGCAGCAATAGAGGTCTTTGCATGAAGCCCTGTCGATGGCCTTACAAAATTGGGACTTCGGAAGATAAAACCTACCCTTTGGCAGTGAAAGATATGTCTCTTTACAGACATATACCTGAGCTTATTATGTCTGGAGTAAATTCTTTTAAAATTGAAGGAAGAATGCGGGGAAGCGAATATCTGTCATCCATAATTGATTATTATAGTGAGGCAATAGACAGATTCCTTCAAGACCCTACAGGCTATTCAACAGATGAAAATGTAAGTAAGATATTTAATAATACAAGAGTAAGGAATCTTTCAACTGCATATGCTTTTAAAAAGCCCGGTGCAATTAATATTGATATTGCAGGTGATAGGGAACCGAGGGTTTTTAGCAAAGCAGTAGAAGAATTTGAACTGAAGTCTGAGAGGATAAGTGAGGCAAAAGAAATACTGAAGTCCAAAGACATATGTACTGGCAAAAAGCCTTTACTTGCTGTAAAAGTGAATAATATAGAGGCATTAAAAACAGCTTGTG
>JAEZDX010000621.1 GCA_023417975.1 Bacillota bacterium | reverse complement strand
GAGCACGTACCATAAAATCAGTATTTTTACTATCTGCAGCACCACCTATAATTACATCATTCATCTTAGCCCACCAGTCAGTCATGACCACTCCGCTAAAGCCCCATTCTCTACGTAAAATAGTAGTATTCAAGTCATAATTTGATGCTGCCCAATGCCCGTTTATAGGATTATAGGAAGTCATTATTGCATTTGCCCCACCCTGCTTTACCGCTATCTCAAAGCCTTTCAGATAAATTTCTCTTAATGCACGTTCGGAAACAACTGCATCTACCTTAGAACGGGACTTTTCTTGGTTATTACATGCAAAATGCTTTAAGGTTGCATTTGAACCACCCTTCTTAATTCCTCTTGTTACAGCCGCCGAAAAAGCACCTGTTATAAGCGGATCCTCGGAAAAGTATTCAAAGTTACGGCCATTCAATGGGTTTCGTCTTATATTTAGACCCGGTCCCAATAGCATGTCTATATTATTACTCAATAGCTCCTTACCTTCCAGTACGTATAGCTCTTCAATAAGTTCAACATCCCAGGTAGCAGCAAGCAAAGTTCCAATTGGAACCTGAGTTGCCTTGAGTCCGCTATCCATTCGTATTCCTGATGGGCCATCAGCAGCACAGCCTACAGGTATTCCATAGTTAAACAATGTATCGCTTACTCCGCCAAAGGCTGAAGCAGTACCAGGCGTTACAAGAGGACTGCTCATTCCTTCTCCTCTTACAATAGTTGCAAGTTCTTCATCGGAAAGCTGTGCTATAAATTCCTCCATGCTTACTTTCCCATCATAAACATCTTTTAATATATATCCTTTATTACCTGTTTGAAGATAAGTTTCCGGAAGGTTATTTATTATACGTTCTTTTAGACTTATCTTTTGTTTTGGAACTTCTACATAAGTCAACTCATATGTTCCGTCTTTTTTCTGCATCCCGGGTTTAACTCTCTTAAAGCTTTCCGTTGGGGCCAAAGCCTCCTCCAGCCTTTTAATCACTTGAACTTCTTCTATATAATAACCTTCCTGTCCTTCTATATCTACCCTTACAGCCTTTCTCACACTATTTCCTACGTACAGCTTATATAGCCCTTTTTCTAGTACATAACAAGATGCATTTCCGGTAATCCCTCCATCATCGTATGAAGCCAAGTCATTCACCGGAAAGCTTATTTTAATATATTCACTTTCTCTTGGCTGTAACACTTTGGTCTTCTTAAAGGCTGCCAAAACTCTCACTGGTTGTCCTAAATCTCCTTGAGGAGCTTCATAATATACTTGTACTACTTCTTTTCCCGAAAAACTTGTACCTATATTTTTTACTATGACTTCTACTTCAAAATATTTTACTTCGTCTTTTACAACTATAGCAGCTTTTCCTGCTTTAATGTGAAACTCAGTATAGGATAAACCAAATCCAAACTCAAAATGTACCTTTTCAGGATAAAAAGTTTCGAAGTATCGATATCCTACATAAATATCCTCCTCATAGTAATTTCTTAGCTCATCTCCATAATTAATAGTAGAAGGGTAATCTTTTATTGAATAAGCTATAGTATCTGTCAACTTACCGCTTGGATTAACCTTACCTACCAATACATCGGCAGCAGCATTACCTCCTTCTATACCTCCCTGCCAAACATACAGCACACTTTTAATATGATTTTTAAAGCCTTCCTCATCCATCCACTTCATATCTATTATGTTAGATACATTCAGTACAACAGTCACTTTTTCGAAATACTTACATACTTTTTCAAGCATAGCTGTTTCTTTTTCAGTTAATTTATAACTTCCGACTTCATCGGCATTATCCTGATCTTCTCCTGCAGTACGACCAATTACTACAATAGCTTTTTCAGATTTGCTTCTCGCTCCACTTACCAATTCATCAGTAAGCGGCATTTCCTCCTGGTGCCATGGCTCTGCAGCCCAGCCCCCTCCACCATTATCAAAAGGATTTTTTTCAACCCACTTTTCATATACTGCTGCCAATTCTTCGTTTACTTTAATCTTTTTCTTACTTCTAAGCCCATCTATAAGATTAGTGGTATATTCCACATTAACACTTCCACCTGAGCCTGTTCCGCTTCTATAATAATTAATTTGAGTCCTTCCAAAAACAGAAATGCATTCTCCTTCCATAATAGGAAGATTTTGTCCATCGTTCTTTAACAGTACAGCACCTTCAGCTGCTGCCTTCCTGCTGAATTCAGCAAAACCTTTAAGTGGAATACCGATTTTCTCTGTGTTCACTTCGTCTACCTCCAACATATATACATATATTTACGCATCTATATTATAGAAGAAATATTATTGTTATGATATAATTTTTATATTGAAAAATATAAATATTTTGTTATAAAGGTGAAACAAATGAATTATCCTGAACAAAAAAAAGAAATGAGAAACGGGGTTTCCTACAACTGTTTATGTCACATTGAGAATGTTTTTAAAACCGGCACTGTTTTTCCTGCCCACTATCACAGCTATATTGAAATATTATATGGTCTTTCCGGTACTTATGAAGTTCTCCTAAACGGAAAAGGTCACTGCTTTGAAAAAGGAGACTTAGTATTAATAAATTCCAAAGAAGTTCATCAGATTAATTGCTGCTGCAACGAAGGCGGTGAATATATTGTCCTTCGTTTTGAGCCGGAAGTCATTTACAGCAGCATGTTTCATAACCACCTTCATTTAAAATACGTACTTCCATTTATACTGGAAAGTTCAAAACATCAAAAAGTCATAAAAGAACATATAATAAAATCTACCTTCATACCTCAACTGCTGAACGAAATACTTAATGAATTTAAAACAGAAGCCTATGGTTATGAACTTGCTATACAAAACCATATAGGCAGAATTTTTCTTTGGATCTTGAGATTTTTTCATCAAACCAGCGAGGAATTTATGAATTCTGCATTTACCAATATGACTTCCATAAAGCGTCTTCAGCCTTCCTTTGACTATGTTTTGGAGCATTATTCCGAAGAAATAAAAGCAACAGATATGGCTTTATTGTGCAATATGAGTCCAAGCTATTTTTCCAGAACCTTTAATGATCAAATGAAGATGAATTTTAACGAATATGTTAACTATATCCGTGTTATGGAAGCTGAGAAACTGCTCGTGTCTACCTCTATGAATATAACTGAAATAGCAAATTCAGTTGGCTTTAGTACAACCAGCTATTTTATCAAACTTTTTAAAGCCAGTAAAAACATCTCACCTAAACAGTTTCGAAAAGAATTTGTCATAATGCTAGAGGCTTAAGAGTAAATTCAATAATTTACTCTTAAGCCTTTTTTTCATTAATTTAACATAAAAAGCTAGCTTCTGACTGCAACATTCTGAACTTTATTCTTCTTTTTTTCACAATTGTTCGTTATTTTTGTATTTTTCTCTTGATACCGATTAAAAAGTATAGTAGAATTTAGTAGTAAATCCGAACAAAATCCCCAATATAATTTAGGCAATATGGGCCTGTAGTTTCTACCGATCAACCGTAAATTGTTCGACTATTGGAGTATGTGTAAACGCACCTATAAAATGTGTTTATCTTCTCTTTAGAATTTACGGCAATTGGTTATATCAATTGTCTTTTTTTATTGGTGATTTTAAGCTCTTATATTATTTTTAATAAACTCTAATTATTTTGAATGGAGGAGAATTATAAAGAATGGACAAGTTTTTTAAGTTAAAAGAAAACGGAACAAATGTTTCAACTGAGGTGATGGCAGGTCTTACAACCTTCTTTGCTATGTCCTACATCATTTTTGTTAACCCAGCAATTTTATCTCAGACAAAGATGCCTAGCGGAGCAGTTTTTCTTGCAACAATAATTGCAGCTGCTATAGGTACCCTCGTTATGGGTCTCTTCGCTAATGTACCATATGCTCAGGCTCCAGGAATGGGTCTAAATGCTTTCTTTACTTTTACAGTTTGTTTTGGTTTAGGCTTTCAATGGCAGCAAGCACTTGCTATGGTTTTCATTTGCGGTATAGTAAATATTTTAATAACAGTTACAAAGATCAGAAAGTCTATAATTAAAGCTATTCCTACCAGCCTTCAGCATGCTATTGGTGGTGGTATCGGTATTTTTATCGCTTATATAGGTATAAAGGATTCAGGTCTTCTACAGTTTACTTCCGATCCCGGAAAGCACTTGATACTTCCTGGCGATACTGTAGTTTCCGATGCAAGTGCAGTTCCTGCCCTTGTAACTTTAAACAATCCTGCAGTTCTTCTTGCTTTAATAGGACTTGTAATTACAGTAGTACTTTTACTGTTCAAGGTAAGAGGAGCAATTTTAATAAGCATAGTTGCAACTACATTAATCGGTATTCCTATGGGTGTTGTTGATCTTTCTGCAGTTAATACAACAAAAGGAATTGGTACTTCCTTCAATGAACTTGGTACTACCTTTGGAGCTGCATTCGGTAGTGCAGGTATGGGCTCACTATTCTCCGATGCTTCAAAGATTCCTCTTGTTCTAATGACTATTTTTGCTTTCAGCTTATCCGATACTTTTGATACAATCGGAACCTTTATAGGAACCGGAAGAAGAAGCGGTATATTCAGTGAAGAAGATGAAAGAACAATGGAAACAAGCACTGGTTTTAAATCCAAGATGGATAAGGCTCTCTTTGCAGATGCTATAGCAACTTCTATTGGAGCTATTTTCGGAACTTCCAACACTACTACTTACGTTGAAAGTGCTGCCGGTATAGGTGCCGGTGGACGTACAGGCTTAACAAGCGTTGTAACTGCTGTAATGTTCTTGCTATGTATTTTACTTTCACCTATAGTT
>JAEZDX010000581.1 GCA_023417975.1 Bacillota bacterium | reverse complement strand
ATAAATCCATATAATCATCGGAAATATATACATCTATTGCATTATCTCTATCCGCTCTTTTTATGTCTTGCTTAAATGGGAGCTCTAGGACCTTTGGATTTTGCCTTAAAAACCATATATCAGCTTTGTTTCCTGCTAGCCTAGTACAGTGAATTCTTGATTGTTGTCCTGCGCCGATGCCAATCGCCTGTCCATCTTTTACATAACATACAGAGTTTGATTGAGTATATTTTAAAGTAATCAACGCAATAATCAAATCTCTTTTGCCATCCTCCGGCAGTATTCTGTTTCTTGTAGGTAGATTTTTTAGCAAATGCTCCGAAATTACAACATCATTTCTCTTTTGCTCAAAGGTTATCCCGTATACCTCCTTTGTTTCTATTTCATTTGGAACATAATTTTCATCAATTTGTATTACCAAATAACTGCCTCTTCGTTTACTTTTTAATATTTCCAGTGCCGCTTCCGAATATGCTGGTGCAATTATTCCATCTGAAACTTCACTTGACAATATTTTTGCTGTTTGCTCATCACATTCATCCGATAAGGCAGCAAAGTCTCCATAAGAGGACATTCTATCTGCACCTCTTGCCCTTACATATGCTAAAGCAATATCCGATAAAGATGTATCTCCAACAAAATACGCCTTTTTTAAGTCTTCAGTCAACTTAACCGCTACGGCAGCTCCCGCAGGACTAACATGCTTAAAGGAAGCTGCGGCTGCCAAACCTGTAGCTTCTTTTAATTCCTTTACTAACTGCCAACTATTCAGAGCATCCAGCAGATTGATGAAACCGGCATTCCCGTTGATTATTTTTATTGGAAGCTCCCCCTCCTTCACAAAGATTCTTGAAGGCTTTTGATTTGGATTACATCCATACTTTAATTCCAATTCCTTCATAATATTTGTTACACTCCTTTCAAATAATAAAAAGCCCACTATCCGGGCTTTTTGCCCAGACGGTCGGCTTATTATTTGTTATACTTCCTGTGGTTTATTCCACTTCCGTCAGTCGTATAACCTATATGTAATAAATATCACTTTAATGTAAACTTGTCAAATCATTCAGACTATGACTTATTCCATAATCTTCTTTCATCAATGATCTTTCAAATAATCTTCTTTATTAATGCAATGCTGTACAAGTAAAAATTTTAATGGTAAACCGTTCCCGAATATGTCACAGTTATATTAAAAGTATAGTAGCCATAGTCATATGGATCAGCTGTTTGGCTCTTCACTGTATAAGACGAATAATTGAGGCTTCCGGAATAATATCCGTCGTTGTAGCCTATTGTATTACCCCCCATAGCTGTTATTATATTACTTTCAAGCATATCAGGAGTGCAGCTGATACTCATATTATAAGATTGAGTTTTCCATAATGAAGATGGGGCACTAAAAGTTACATTTCCCGAATATACAACATCGATATTATATGTATAATATCCATAGTCATATGGATCAGCTGTTTGGCTCTTCACTGTATAAGACGAATAATTGAGGCTTCCGGAGTAATATCCGTCGTTGTAGCCTATTGAATTCCCACCCATAGCTGTTATTATATTACTTTCCAGTGTATCAGGGGTGCAGCTGATACTTATATTATAGGTTTGTGATTTAAAAATTGAAGGAGGTGCATTAAGAGTTACATTTCCCGAATATACAACATCAATATTAAAAGTATAATAGCGATAATCATATGGATTGGGTATTTGGCTCTTCACTGTATAGGATGAATAATTGAGAGTCCCGGAGTAATAATCATGATCGTAATTTACCGTGGGCGGTATTACAGACTGCAAGTCCATGTCATAAGGACCGTAAAAAGTGTAACTAACTGTCATGGTTTTTGGTATAGTATTGCTATCTGCAAAAGCCACTATACTGAAAGACATTAAGACCATCATTACTATTGCTATGCAAAGGATTCCTTTTGATAATTTGTTTTTTAACATTTTACTTTCACTCCTTTTTCAATTTAATAAAACTCGAAATAAGTGGAAGCAGCTACATATACGTTCAAACAACACTTAATGTATATATTATACTTTATCGTTATTATTTGTCAATATATTCCATTTCATTTAATGTCATATCTTATTACTGTATATAAAGTAAAAATGACTGACGCCTGTTCGTCAGTCATTTTATCGTATAGCTTCTTACATATCGTTGTTGCTTCCTACCTGTCTCTTGGATTCCTTTGATCATCTTCCCTTTTAATCATTTCCTTAACCTGTTGTTTAGCAGTAGTTGATAACGCATCCATAAGAAAATTTCTCTCTTTTCCCTGTACTTCTTGATATTGCTGCTTTATTACTTCATTGGCTCTCTCTATCTCGTTTTTTAAATCTCTGGCTGATAGCAGGGCACTTCCCGCTCCCCTGATGATGATTTGCTGCAAGCCGTCTGATGTAGCAACAGTAATGTTATACTTATTGCGATTGTCATGAGCAAATTTCTCAATATACTGATCCGCAGTCTGAGCCTCTCTTGTATACACAACATGAATATTATTATAGTCTATGCTCTCCTCAATATGCCCTTGAATTCGATAAGCATCAAATACTACAATAATCCGGCACTTTCGTATTCCCTGGTAATTACTTAGTATATCAAGTAATTTCATTCTGGCACCGTCCATATTGTCATCTACATGTACTTTTAACTCAGACCACGCATATATAATATTATAACCGTCAATAAGCAGATATTCTTCTTTATTTTCTTTTTGACTTTTAGAATATGCTGCCGGTTCATAACTAGTTACCCGTGCCGGCCTATCATTTTTCCAACTTGTCTTTTTACCTTGATTTACATAGGAGATACTGTTGATAATTTGATCAACCTCTTCCGGACTTATGGATCTCTCCTCTGTATAGGCCATCCGGTTTGAAGCAGCCTCCTCCTTTAAATCGACTTTCTTCTGGAAATAGCCTTCAAGATGCATATAGTTCTTTACTTCATCCCAAGGCACTAAAAAACCTGTACCATGTGCACAAAATACGGAACCTGTTGGATTTGCCAAGTCTCTCTCCGAATCATATCCTATACTATCTATGACCTCTTCTGCATTATGGCAGGGCTCGTAGCCCTTCAAGCTGCAAAATAATCTGCCATGTCCCTTTGTATAGGCAATTACCTCTTTCTGATAATTTCTCATAGTGACAACAGGAGCACTCCCAACAAGCACTGTCATCTCACCATTTGAGTGAGAAATTGCACAACTGCCTTGCATTTTTTCAATATCATTCATAGCTCTTCCTACCATTTTTTCAGGCAGCTCCAGCTGAAAGGAATAATAAGGCTCCAATAAAATGGACTTAGCCTCTTTTAAGCCTTGGCGTACAGCACGGTAGGTAGCCTCTCTGAAGTCACCGCCTTCGGTATGCTTGTTATGGGCGCGACCTGATACTAGAGTGATTTTTACATCTGTTATAATTGATCCCGTTAAAACACCTTTATGGGCTTTTTCTTCCAAGTGAGTCAAAATCAGTCTTTGCCAGCTTTTTCCCAGCACATCTTCACTACATTCCGTTGCGAAACTAACACCGCTTCCATTTTCACCGGGTTCCAGTAACAAGTGCACTTCTGCATAATGCCTCAAGGGTTCAAAATGTCCAACCCCTTCAACTACATTTGAGATAGTTTCTTTGTAAACAATTTTTCCTGCATCGAAAAGCACCGGGATATCAAAACGGCTTTGAATTATGCTTTGAAGAATTTCAATCTGCACTTCTCCCATTATCTGTACTTGAATTTCCTGAAGCTGTTCATCCCATAAAATATGAAGCTCAGGCTCTTCTTCCTCAATCTGGCGAAGCTTAGGAAGCATGCCCCTTGCATCACAGCCTTCCGGTAGGATAATTCGATAGGATAGGACCGGTTCCAATATAGGCGTGCCGGAAGCTTCTTCTATTCCTAAACCTTCCCCCGGATTTGTTTCACTTAATCCTGTTACCGCACATACGGACCCCGCTTCCAATTCGTTCACTGCCTCGAATTTCTTTCCGGAATATATTCGAATTTGATTGATTTTCTCTTCCCAACTGCTGCCTGAAAGCACATCCTTTACCTTCAGCTTCCCGCCTGTAAGCTTCATATGTGTAAGACGGTTTCCTTGTTCGTCTCTTGTTATTTTAAATATTTTTGCTCCAAACTCATCAGGATAAGAAGGTATTGTCGCATAATTTATAATACCTTGCATAAATTGCTCTACACCTTCTAATTTTAAGGCTGAACCGAAAAAACATGGAAAGACCTTTCGG
>JAEZDX010000537.1 GCA_023417975.1 Bacillota bacterium | reverse complement strand
AGGTATTTCAGCTAACAAGGAAAATGAACTTATATTCATTACTGTTTCGGCAGTAGAGGGAAGTACTCAATTTACAAGCTCTACAGCTATTAATATAAGAAGATAGGTGAGAGATATGAAAAAGAAGAAGGGAGCGGCACTTTTAGTGGTTGTCATTGTGATGATGGCGGCTTTTATGCTTGCTGCATTTATGTTGGATGCAAGTGTGAAAAATTCAAGGGCAGCTGCAAATACCCTTGACAGTACTAAAGCCTATTATAGTGCTGAAACAGGAGTATACGATTTTATTAACTATGCAAAGAATAATATTAAGAGCGGAGGAAACTGCACTCTTACTCAAAGCTTCTATATTCAAAATTATTATAATGCCAATGGACTGTATGGTAATGATATGGCATCATATAAGACTATCCTTAACAGTCCGGTCTCTGCAGGGGAGACAGGAAATTCAAAGGTATACAGCTTTAAAGTGTATTCTACCGGAAGCTACGGAACTCAGTCTTATGTAATAACAGCTGACGTATCTATGATCTATACAAAGAATGCTGCAGGTGTTTTTAATTATACAAATTACAGACTGGATTCGAAACATGTATATAAAACCCAATAAATTGGAGTGTCTGCAGAACCCGGAGATACTCCAATTTGTATTTATAATACCAATTTTAAAGGTTCCACGCATATTCCTGTCTCCACAAGCTTTAAAAATTCATTTCTCGGAATTTTCACTGCTCCAAGGCTCTCCAAATGTTTTGTATATACTTGACAATCTATCATGAGAAATTGCTTTTGCTCCAGAAGCTTACTTAGAGTAATAATGGCTGTCTTTGATGCATCTGTCATAAGTGAAAACATTGATTCACCAAAAAAGCATTTTCCTAAGGCTATACCATATAAGCCGCCTACTAATGTATCTTCAAACCAAGTCTCTACAGAATGTGCAAAACCAAGCTTATGAAGGACGCAATAAGCTTCCAGCATATCATCAGTTATCCATGTTCCCGTATCCTTTCTTGTATTGGCACAATTACTTATAACGTCCCTAAAGCAAGTGTCATAGGTTATTTTATATATATTCTTATTAAGAAGTTTCTTCATAGAGTGTGAAACCTTTATATCCTTTGGATAAAGCACAAATCTTGGGTCCGGGGACCACCACATGATGGGATCAGCTTCAGAATACCAAGGGAATATACCGTTTGAATATGCAAGTAATAATCTGTTGGGAGATAAATCACCTCCAACTGCCAGAAGGCCGTCTTCTACAGCCAGTGAAGGATGAGGAAACACCAAGTCATCTGATAATCTGTATATGGGCATAATAGGCTCCTTTCTATTTTTTTATATTGATTTCGGACTCCCATAAGCATAAAATATATTTATATTTTAATATTAAGCATATGATAAAACAATCACATAATTGGTTAATAATATTAAGGAAGGAATTTGAATGCAAGTATAGAATATTGAAAGTAAAACCTGCGTATAAAGGGAGGAGAAGTAAAATGTTTTGCAGAAATTGTGGAAGGCAATTGCCTGATAATATTAAATTTTGTACAAACTGTGGAAACAGAGTTGAGAATAACGCGCCTGATGAAATTGTTAATGAGGCCAATCATATAATGCATGAAAAAGTACCTGCGGAAATCCAACAAAACCCGTATAGTGTGCCTAGTGTTGCGGCAAATAATTCGGATAATATCAAATTCATACCTAGAACTAAGCATAAGCTGGCTAAAAGGACAAAGGTTGTTCTTATATCTGTTTTGGCAGGAGTATTAGCGGTGGGAGCTGTAAGTACAGGAGGATATTTTTATTATAATTCTACACCTGTAGCTGCTAGAAGAACATTGCATAGGGGCACGGAATACTTAAATCAGAAAAAATATACAGATGCGATTAATACATTAGAAGATGCAGTGAAGCTAAATCCGAATAATAAAGATGCAATAATGAAGCTTGCTGAGGCATATAAGGCAGATGAAAAGTTGGATAGTGCAGAAAAGAATCTAAAGGAAGCAATAAAACTGGACAATAATGATATAAGTGCCTATGAAATGCTTATAGAGGTTTTTAAGCAAGAAGATAAAATCAGCGAAGGCTACGATTATTTAAGTAAAGCCTGCCAGAAGACAAATAATGCAAAATTGAAGGACATGTTAAAAGATATGGAGGGACTAAAAGCTGAAAGTGTAGTAAAGGATATGGATAAATACGCTCTTCAAAGCAATTTCAGTAAGCTTATCGAAACTTGTGATGAGGTTTTGAAAGCAAATAAGGATAATAGTGATGCGTATATGTATAAAGCTTATGCGCTTTACGAGAATGGTGATAATGATAAGGCGCTTACTGAATGTAACAATGCAATAAATGCAGATAGTAAAAATCTGAAAGCATATGCAGTAAGAGCCTTTATCTACAGAGCTGAGAATAATACTAAGGGCGCCGAGGAGGATTCAAATAAAGCTATTACGTTAAATCCTGCAACAGCTTTTGAATATCTTTTAAGAGGGGATGCTTATGCTAATCTTAAAAAGTATGATGAAGCTGAAGCTGATTTCAATAAGGCTATTGAGCTGCAACCTAAGTTCTCTATGGCGTATAATGACAGGGCCAATATATATTCGGAAAAGGAACAGACAGATAAAGCAATTGCTGATTACACTAAAGCGATACAGATTACAAAGGATCTATTTGACGCATATGCCGGCAGAGCTTCCTGCTATATGGCAACAAATGATACTGATAAAGCATTACAAGATTATAGTAATGCAATAAGCTTAAACGACAATAATGCTTATTTGTATTGCAACAGAGGGTATTTGTATTTTGCTATGCAAGATTATAATAACGCTCTTACAGATTTAAATAAAGCAATAAAGATAGATTCAAAATATGCATTGGCCTACAACATAAGAGGCAACATATATCTGGCTCAAAAGCAAAAAGACAAAGCCATTGCAGACTTTAAGAAGGCTCTGACTTTGGATCCGAATCTAAAGAGTGCCAGTGATGCATTAAAATCACTTGGAATTAGTGATCCTAACAGCCAGCAGCTATAGTGGAAAACTTTTAATATTATTGAAAGTAATGCACAAATAGGAGGAGATTTTTTAATGAATATCGTTGCTGATAATGAAGTAATATCCTTTCTGAAGGATTATTTTGCGGATAAACCTAATAAGGCTGTAAGGTTTCAGCTAGTAGAGGTTTGCTGCGGTAATGCAGAATTGGAAATGATTTATGATGATGCCAAGGAAGATGATATATGTGTGGAAGTAGACGGAGTAAAATTTGTTGCAGATAGACAATTCGGGTTTTTAATAAATAATGTTGAATTGGAAAAAACAGTGTTTGGTGTGGATATAAAGAAAAAGTATAATTGAAATATCCCAAATAATAGACTGACAGACTAGGAATATTAAAGCTTTATGCATGATAAAAAGGATTCTATGATTACCGATAATCATAGAATCCTTTTTTATCGTTCAAATCAAAATGAGGCATGTATAAAAAAGTAATCTTTAGCTTAATCACTGCTGCAATTTTTCGACCTTTAAGATTTGTGGAAATAACCTCATCCAAAGCAGTACTACAAGGATAGTGCCGATACCGCCGATAAGAGCGGCATTTTTTGCACCAAACCATGAAGCAGTAAGCCCTGATTCAAACTCACCCAACTGATTTGATGTACCAATAAACATCAGATTTACGGCACTCACTCTTCCTCTCATATTATCAGGGGTCTGTGTCTGCACAAGAGTAGACCTAATTACTACACTTATCACATCAGAGGCACCTAGTACAAACAGTGCGCCTAGGGATAAAAGGAAGGATTTCGATAGGGCAAATACTATAGTAGACATTCCGAAAAATATAACTGCTGTAAACATAATACGGCCGGCTTTTCTTTTTAATGGCTTTTTGGCAAGCATAGCGGACATAAGCAGTGCACCTGCAGCAGGTGCGGAACGTAAAATTCCCAAACCTGAGGCACCTATTTTAAGAATTTCTCCGGCGAATATTGGAAGAAGCGCTGTTGCTCCGCCAAAGAGTACTGCAAAAAGATCTAGAGAAATGGCGCCTAAAATAATAGGCCTGCTTTTTATAAAAGTAATTCCAGCAAATAATGATTTTAGTGTAGCAGGGTCAGGCTTTGTTTGTTCACTTTTTAATACTATAAAAAATATTAATATACTGGCCAATATTATTAATGATCCGGAAATAGAATATACAGTTCCGGGACCAAGGCTATATAAAAAACCTCCAAGGCTAGGGCCAATTATAACGGTAAACTCCGAAACTGAGGACATTAAAGCAGTAGCCCTTGGAAATACTTCTTTTGTTACAATATTAGGAAGCAATGCCTGCATAGGAGGACCTTGAAAGGCACCGGCTGTACCTATAAAAAATATAAAAAGCAGTATTCTTTCTTTGCTTATCCAGCCGTGAAAACTTCCTAAAGCCAAGAGAAAAATCCCCACGCCTTCCACAATAAGGCTTGTACAAACTATAACTTTGCGATTATATCTGTCTGCTGCATGTCCAACCACAAGCGTGAGTAGAAGCATAGGTAAAAATTGAACGAGTCCAACGAGACCAAGATAGAATGGATCTTTAGTTATGGAATAAATTTGCCAGCCTACAGCTACCGTTAGCATCTGAGAAGCGATAGTAGTAGACATACGTGCAATTATTAGAAATATAAGTGATTTGTTTCGTAAGAAATTTGATGAAGAAGTATACCGTAGAAGCATTATAAATTACACCTTCTTGGAAAAATATTATGCCGAAGTTCTTTAGCACTATTAAAATTGTATATTATTGAAATTAAAGTTACAAGGGAGATAATGTAAGAATAATAAGACGAGTATTAGCTTACAATAGAAAAAGACAGAGCTTCAGCTAAGCTGAAGCTCTGTGTCAAGGATAAGCAATTATATTTACGGTTACTGTTCTGCGGCCCCAGTTATAGCAATCATCTTCGGAATTGAGGTAAACATCTATAATATTACCTTTTATAGCTCCTCCGGTATCAGCGCATATAGCATAACCATAGCCTGGAATGTATACTTTAGTACCTAGAGGTATGACGCTAGGGTCAACAGCAATAGTGCTTAAACCGTCAGGATCGCGAACAGGCTTTAATCCGGAAGCAGTTATGCCGCCACCTGTATATGCCGTAGAGTTCATTGTATAGCTTGCCAAATATGTACCTGTACCGCCTCTACTCGGAGGGTTTGAACGAAGGAAGTTCAATTTTTCCCTGCCTTTTGAAACATAATCTTGAGCATCGTATTTAACAGAGCTTAATGTAATTTGTGGAATAATTTGTTTTAGTCCGTCTATTGCAATTTCCAGACTGCCAATACTGGCTGCAGCTGAATTTATGTCTGCGATAAAGCTTTTTACCAATACTTGCAGATTGTTTTGGATATCTGCTGCTGCTTTTTCTTTTTCTTTATTAAATTGAGAAGCTAGATCATTCAATTGTTTTTTCTTATCGTTTAACTGGTTGAGGGCTGTCAAGTTATTATTCTTAAGTTGTTGCAGCTGAAGGTTTTTCTTGTTTAAATCAGCTAAATCACTTCGTAGTACTTCTTTTTTTGTGTTCAAGTCAGATAGAAGTTTTTTATCATATGAAGCGATTCTTTCAGCAGCTTCTACTCTTGAAAGAAGATCGGAAAATCCCTTAGAGGATATTATTAGAGAAACATAGTTAACGCTTCCACCACATCTATACATGGCGCGGACTCGTTCATCAGCAAGCTTTTGATTGTCGGTTATTTCCTTCTTTAATATATCTATTTTTGTCTGAGCTTCACCTATTTCATTTTCACTTTTAGTAATATCATTATTATTTTTGGTTATATCTACATTTAGTTTATTTACTTGCGAGTTTAGCTGAGATATTTGATGATTTATATCCAGTAATTGATTATTCAAATCTTTTAATTTATTATTACTGTTTTTAATATTATCTTGTGCGGAATTAGTATTGTCATTACTAGGAGAGTATGTTGCAAAGGTTGTATTGCTTGTACTAAGTATCAGCAAAAATAATATTAATATAGAGACAGGCAATAGTTTTTTTAACATAGGGTACCTCCTGTTCGAAATATATAGATGCATAAATTTGTTAATGCTTAAACTCAAACATATTTAGCGTAGTTAAAGGTCACAATAAGTATTATAACATACACAATAAATTAAGTGCTATATGGAGCAATAGGCATTAAAATTGAACATATGACATGTGATGACACATATTATTAGTATATACTTCATAAAAGAAGCAAGTGGGAAAATAAAAAGAAACATTTTGAATTACATTGTCATAGTTGGTAGAAAATACCAAATAAAAATATACGATTTATGAAAATTAAATTGTACAAAATAGTATTGATTAAAACAGTAAAATAGCTTATAATTTTGTTAACGATAAAAATTAAGCTGTACAGAACACATAAAGTCTATTACATTCTGCTTTTATTAAAATCTGTGAGAATTGTATAACTCACTTGGCGCAAAGTAAGACTTTTATCGTGCCGTACGTACATAGAAGGGAGAAGATAATATGTCAGTGTATAAATTTGAAGCGAATACTATAGATGGAGAAAAAGTTTCCTTAGAGGGTTACAAGGGCAAAGTCTTAATTATTGCAAACACAGCAAGTAAATGTGGCTTCACTCCTCAGTATAAGGATTTGCAAAAACTATATGAAAAATATAAGGAACAAGGTCTGGAAATATTGGGCTTTCCGTGTAATCAATTCGGCGAACAGGAGCCGGGTACAAACAGTGAAGTGAAAAACTTTTGCGAGCTAAATTATGGAGTTGACTTTA
>JAEZDX010000466.1 GCA_023417975.1 Bacillota bacterium | reverse complement strand
TCATTGGCTACAGCTAACCCCATCTGATAGGTTAATTCCTTATCGTTAGCCGCACCGATACCTATATTATGCGGAAATATAACCGTGTCTTCACATGTATTAACACCATGAACCGCGTCATTTCCATATATATACGGAATACCTGCCTCTGAACTCATTGCAGCTTTTTGATATTTTAAGATTAGATTCTTCCATTCCTCTGCATTCAACGAATTCTCGCCATAGGTAGAAAGAATACTGCCATAGCAGTTCTTCTTCATAGCATTGTCGGACACGTTGTATACCGCTCCCTGCACCATCTGAGCAGCTTTTTGATCCAAGGTTAATCTTGCAAGAATATCCTCCACTGAAGTACTGCCTGACATATTATCTGATGCAGCACCCTTACTGTTGTTATTGTTATCATGCTTACCCCAGCTGCAGCCTGACAGAATCAGGACAAATGACAAAAGTATCCCCATTAATCTTCGTTTCATCACTAAACTCTCCCTCATAAACATATCCTTGAGAAATTATAATACACTATATAATTTAGGTTGTTGTTATTTTTATACATACTTTATATTATTTTACTATAATTGGCAGTAATAAGCAATTATACTTTAATATATAAGTCTAGCACCTTGGAAAGTATACATAAAAAAACGCTGCAATAGTAATAAATTTTTACTGCAACGTTTTTCCTTTAGGTTAACTCACAAAAAATATTTTGTAACTTCTTTGAATCTCTGTAAGCCCTTTTCAATTTCCTTCAGTTCTAAATTACCAAATCCGAATATAAGTGTGTTCGTTTCCTTACATTGTTTTTGCTCATAATCCGTGAGCAGGTCAATGGCTACACCATTTTGTAAAAGTATTTCCGAAAAATGCTCATCAAAGCCATAATTCATAAAGGTGACTGCAATATGGAGTCCTGAATTTTCTCCATATATGCTGATCTCATCTCCAAAAAGTTCCCTAAGCCTACTGGTAATGTATAGCATCCTGCTTTTGTATATCTTCTTCATTTTGAAGATATGTTTCGTATATTTGGAAGACGCCATAAATTTATATAATGCAATCTGATTTACAAGGTCAATACTTTTTCTCAGTAAAACTCTCAATTGTCTGGCCTCCTCCAGCAGTGTTTCCGGTATTACCATATATCCCAATCGTAAGGCAGGAATTAAAGTCTTACTGAAGGTACCTAGATGTAACACATGATCAGGTGCAAGCTGATACAGCGAGTTCACCGATGCTCCTTTATACCGGAATTCACTGTCATAATCATCTTCTATAAGGAAGTTATTATTTCTATGGAGCCAGTCACAAATATCTCTCCTTCTTTCAAAGGATAAGGTTCCTCCTAATGGAAACTGATGTGAAGGTGAAACGCAAATTACTGAACCTGGTTCATCTATAAGTTGTTTAACACATATGCCTTCCTTATCAACCGAAATTGTTTTCATATTATATGCCTGTAAGCTAAAAATATCAGGAATGAAGGGCACCGTAGCTTCTTCGTATAAAAAGTTAGGACACCTGTTGCGAAACAGAATAGATAGAAACTCCATTGCATCGGAGGTTCCCCCAGAAATAAAAACTTGGGAACTGCTGCAGCGAACACCTTTATAATTGTGTAAATAATCCGCTATCTCCATCCTGAGAGGTGTATATCCAAGAATGTGACTATAGCCACATTCTTGGGATGTCATATCAAACATACTCTCTTTTAAATAACCGGCCCACACATTTCTTGGAAAGCTGCGAAGATCAGGTATGCCGCATTCAAAGAAAATAATATCACTATTTTTATCCGGCTTGTAAGTCTCTTTTTGGGTTTCTCCATGGAGAATAGGTTTTATTTCAATAGAGGAAATAAAAGTGCCCTTTCCCCTAACTACTTCCAGATAACCTTCAGAAGCTAACTGCTCGTATACTTCAACTAATATATTCCTTGCTACACAGAGGGAATCGGAAAGCATTCTGGTGGATGGCATTTTTTCACCGGCTTTTAATTTTCCCATAACAATATCATTAATTATCCTATCATAAATCTGCTTTTTTAAAGGAACCTTTGAATTCCTCTGGATATCAATAAACATACAACATCACCAATTTATGCTTTAATAATATCATTTACTTCTTCAACCTGCTTCTTCGTCAATGGTCCCAAATCAAGTGCCCTAATATTGTCTTCAACCTGCTTTACATTCTTGAATCCAGGAATTGGTACCATATGCGGGCTTCTTGCCCAATTCCACGCTAATGCTCCTTGTACCATGGAACGTCCCCCGGATGTGATAATTTCTCTAATAGCTTCCAGCTTACTTAATAGCCGGCTGTTAGGTATTCCTTGTTCAAAGTATTTCATCCAATCTAATGTTCCGGAGCGAATATCATCTTTAGGCAATTTGCTGTTTAAGTCATACTTTCCCGATAACAAGCCCATGGCCAAGGGTTGTCTATTCAATCCCATAACCTGATGCTCATCAACAAGTCGTATCATTTCTTCATTATTAGCAAATATATTCAAGTCAAATTGTATAGCACTGCAGGCAGGATACTTCAAAATCGCCTCCGCTTTTTTTGGTGCATCCGTACTCCAGCCATAACTTCGAATATCGCCTCTTTCTCTAAGAATTTCAAGCGTTTCCACTACATAATCAATTTGATTCAATTCTACGGATTGCAAATGAAGCTGATAAATATCAATGTAATCTGTACCTAGTCTTCTTAACGAATCATGGCATTCCTTTATAATAGATTCCCTTTCAATGCTTTCTCCTAAGCCTTCTCTTTTAACCTCATCGCAAGGACATCCAAACTTAGTTGCTATCAAGATTTTATCTCTCACATCGTGTACTGCTTTACCAAGTACTTTTTCGCTATGTCCATAACCATATGTGGCGGCAGTATCAAATAATGTGATTCCCATGTCATACGCATGTCTCAGTGCTCTTATTGATTCTCTATCATCTACCTTGGACCAGCCAAGTGGAAGATTCTTCGGTCCCCATACACCGCCTATAGCCCAGCATCCCATACCAAGCGGTTTTATCCTTTGATTTAGCTGTTTGATATTAAGTTCCATCTTCTTCTCCTGCCGCCTAATTTTACATTATTTTCTATAACCTATTAACATAGTAGCTCCGTATTTAGGTTTGTTCAAGGTCCACGTTTTAAAGTATTTAAAGGAACCACAAACAAACTTTTCCGGACATGGAAGCAGTTGAATTAAGCGCAAAAGGTTATTTATTGTAGAAGTCTGTCTTTACGGGAGCTCGCCGTTATAAAACGCCATGCCGCTTTTCTATTGGTCAGCCAGGCGATTTGGACGTTATTCTTGGTGTTACTCAGTATTCTTGGTACGAAAAACTTTGCCACCGTTTCCGGTTTATCTCCCAATATGTTGAATAGCTTTTTAAACTTTTCGTCTGAGATGACTTCAGACTGCTCACCGTCGGGAGCCTTTGTGATAAAATCTGTCAGCATCATGCCCGGTGATAACCGTCCCACTATTAATCCCGTACCGTCAAGTTCCTTGGCAAGCCCTTTCATGAAGTACGTTACAGCATGTTTTGTAGTACCGTACAGTATTGTCTTCAGCTGTATCATGTTATTGGACCCAAGCCCCTCCATGCTGTATATTGCACCATGCCCCTGCTTCATCATTCCCGCTGTCGCTATCTGGGAACCATATATCATGCCTGTAATATTTGTGTTAATAATATTCTCTGTGTAGCTTTCACCCGTTTCCCAGGAAAACATGTGAGGAGTGTTTTGTCCCGCATTGTTGATCCATATATCTATACCGCTCCATTTTTCTAAAGAAACGTTCCAGAGGTTTTGTAAACTTACCTTACTTTGGACGTTGCATTGGACATAAATGTACTTTCCATTAAAGAGTGACAGTGAAGCCCTAGCTGACTCCGGCAATACTTCACCCCATCCGGACAGTGTAACGTTACACCCTGCTCGAAGAAACTCCATTGCCATATTAAACCCAATACCACGCGTACTGCCGGTTATCACTACATTCTTCATAAATTCTCTCCTTTCCCTTTTGAATTCAGCCATTCCAGAACAGGCTGAAGATTTTCTTCTTTTACGCCGTTAAAACCGTTTTCAATAATAGAAATAGCTTCCTCCATTCTTTCATCTTTGTCGTTACGTTTTTTAAGCATCTTTAAAAACATGGATAGCATGATTTTATCCATGCCCTTTAACTCTTTCAAAGGGAAACATCCACCGCGTAAATAGAAAAAAGGTATGCCTTGGATCTTATTTCTTTCGATAACTGTTTCGGTATTAGGCTCAGCGGTTCGTCCGGTGCCCGATCCACAAACAGCTTTCACGTTGTATTTTCCCAGCTTTTTAAGCCCCTGTATTTTACCTACTTTCATCCAACCGAGAAAAGTGATTTCTTCTTCTTTACTGACCTTTGAAAGTTCTTTTACATAGAAAACCTTTAGTCCTGTCTTTTCAGCCAGCATATGGGCATATTTCTTTGTAAAGCCCGTTTTTGATTCATAAACAATTACCATTTTAGCTTTAACCTCCTTCAGGATCGCTATTAGATAAACATAAATGTTGTCGTGGATCAAAGCCCAATTTTTTGAACTCCGAACACACAAAATCAATACAATTTGGCGTAATTTTTATAAGGTACAATGTGACCGGCAGCTTTTTCAAGTTCTCTGCAGGAATCTTCTTGAATTCCAACAACTCCATGTATTCACCTGTCCAAGGCTCCACAAGCTTTGCGGTGCCCGTAATCTGCATGCCGCCTAATTGACCGAAACCATTATAGCCATCATATATGGCAAGGCATACATTTTTGTTACCTTCCAACCCCCGGAACTTCAGACCACCCTCAGAAAGCAGCCAGAAACACCCGTCTTTGTAGTTGTATTCTATAGGCGTGCAGCGTACAAAATTGCCGCAGCCTGTAGCTAAAGCGCAAGTATTATGTTCCATGATGAACTTCTTTATCCGTGTCAAAAGCTCGTTTCGGTCCATCCGAACCGCCTTCTCGTCCTTTTCAACCCAATAAGTTGCTGCTTTTTTATAATCCATAAAAACACCTCCCTTATTTGCATTGCTTTCTATTTACTCGAGCTGCCCCGGTAGTTT
>JAEZDX010000267.1 GCA_023417975.1 Bacillota bacterium | reverse complement strand
ATATTTGTTTCATCTGACATTTTACTAATAGTACTTGAGGTTTCATATATTATGTCCGAGGATTTCTTTACACTGTTAATAAGCTTTGAGATATTCCCCATCATTAGGTTAAAATGCTCTGCCAAGTCCCAAAACTCATCCTTTGCTCTGAATGTAACCTTTACTGTTAAATCTCCCTCAGAAGCTCTGCTGAATGTATTTCTTAGCTTTACAATCTTACTTGTAATTGAATTACTTACGAAAAAAGCTACAATAACAGCTGCAACTGCCAATGATATTCCAATTAATACACTTATTTTTTTAAGCACATCTGTATCGTCTAATAATTCTGTTTCAGGCACGGAGGACATGAGCTTCCAACCCATCAAGTCATTAGTAGTATAACTACAGTATTTTTTTACTCCTTTATATACAAATTCCGATATGCCTTCTTTACTAACACTTGCATCCTTCCAATAGGACAAGGTAGTAGCTATGTCCGAGCCTAATAGAGAACTGTCAGGATGTGCAATCATCTTTCCGTCCGCAGTAGTAATAAATGCATAACCATCCTTTCCGATTTTTATGGATGATAATTTCTTAGATATCATATCCATATCCAAGTCTATGCCGGCTACTCCTACTACTTGTCCATTACTTTCAACAGTTCTTGACAATGTCACTACCATCTTACCCGTAGCAGTATCTTTATACGGATCTGAATACACAACCTTTCCTTTTTGCTTTACAGCATTTTCATACCAAGCTTTTGAGGTTGGATCAAAATCTGCAGACAAATTCACATTCGGATATATATGTACCTTCTTACTTGCTTCAGCAAAATACATGCTTAATATATCTCCACTACCATCGTGAAAGCTTTGAAGTAATGCGTTCAAACTATCAGTAAGCTCCGGATTAGCCTGCACATCCTTCAACGCATAATACCCTGAGGCAGTATTAAGTATCCCCTCTATCCCTAAGAAATAATTATCTATTCCTCTATTGATTTCTTTCACGGTCTGTTGAGTAGTCACTGCAAATTTATTGGACAGGATATTAAACGCTTTATTATACGTCACTATCCCTAATACACTCACGGGAAATAAACATAAGATAAGTAAAATACACATGAGCTTTACCCTTATGCTTTTTATTCCCAAGCTATTTTTCATACGTTTTTTCACTGTTTTCCACTCCGCCTTTCTTAAGCTATGCTATTATAATTACCTTTTATTATCGACACCTTTCGACCATTCTTTAGCTTTCTATACCTTTACTTCTTATTCATGTTTGTAACAACTCAACTGTCCTGCTCATAAATTGAATTAAGCACCGCTAAGGCTGCTAATTGTTTATAAATTTAAAGAAAGGTTAAGTGCATTGCCCCCTATTCCTTTTCCGGCAATGAAGGTGCCCTTAATGATTAAAACAGCTAACGTTAACCTAAATAGTACCTTTAGAATTGTGGTTATGTCCGACTCTCAAGGTCACAATAACGGAATTAATGAAAAAACACTTAAAACGCTTCTTAATACCATAAAGCATTCGGATATCAACCCCAAATATATTGTTTTTACAGGAGATTTAGTATCTGGCAGCAAGGACCCTGCCATATTGCAATCACAATTTGAGAATTTTAAAAGAGTTTTCACTGAATATTACGCCATAGATAAATTACTGCCCATAGCAGGCAATCACGACCTTGGAAGGCACTCTAAGGACGATTCCAGAGAATTATTGTTCTCAGAGATATTCTCAGAATTTAAAGCAACAGGCTTCGCCACCGGCTATAACCGCACAGTATATTATGTAGATATTGGAAATATCAGATTGATTATGCTTAATGCATTTCATAATGGTGAAAATAACGAAATAACCGGTCATCAGCTTGGATGGTTTAAAAAAGTTGTGTCAGAGCCATATTACCATAAAATTATATTTGTTCATTCGCCTCCGTTTCCTACAGGTGCCCATGTAGATAAACCTCTTAATAAATATACTTATGAACAATATAAATTTTGGGACATCGTCGATAAAAACGATGTGTCTCTCGTACTATCAGGTCATGAGCACAACTATTCCAGAAGGATTATAAACGATTGCTTCAATTGCAGTTGTTTTAACTTTTCAAAAAGTATATGTCAAGTTATCACAGGAGGTGCCGGCGGGAAACTTAAGAATGCCTTTTATGATACGAGAAATGTAATAATTCCTCCCACACCTGCAAATCACTTTGTCTTGCTTGACATATCAACCAATTTCATACACGCTTCCGCAACATCCGCGGAAGGAAAGCTTATTGACAAATTTTCTATAGCGAAAAATGCTTTGCAGCTCACAAAAAATTAAGTTAGCAAAGAAATACACCTGTAAGATTAGTTGAAACTAACCTTACAGGTGTGGCTTTTCTTAGGGTCTTTACTACTAAAATGCGAAATTACCCTTCTTAAATATCGGTATTTCCTTACCTTCCTCCGTGATACCCATTATACCCAAATCCTTTGTACCAACCATGAAGTCTACATGTACTAGAGAATCATTTGCTCCTGCTCTTTCAAAGTCTTGTTCGCTCATATTTTCGCTGTTTTTTAAACACGGAAAATATGCTTTACCTATAGCCAGGTGACAGGAAGCATTTTCATCAAACAAAGTGTTATAGAATAATATATTCAAATTTGATATAGGTGAATCATATGGAACAAGTGCAACTTCACCAAGATAATGAGAGCCCTCATCCGTATCAATAATAGACTTCAATATATCATAGCCCTTCTCTGCGCTATAATCCACAATTCTCCCATTTTCAAAGGTAATGGAGAATTTATCGATAAGATTTCCATTATAATTAAGAGGCATGGAGCTTACAACCTTTCCATTCACTCCGGTTTTTAAAGGCAGAGTAAACACCTCCTCTGTAGGCATATTGGCGTTAAAAGCTACACCGTGAACATTTTCTTCAGAACCTCCCATCCATTGATGACCTTGAGGGAGTTCTATTTTCAGATCTGTTCCAAGAGTATTTTTGTAGTGCAAGTACTTGAAATTATACGAGTTTAAAAACTCCATTCTCTTTTTCAGGTTAGCCGAATGCTCCACCCAAGCTGCTACAGGATTCTCTTTATCAACCCTAACCGATTTTAATATAGCCTCCCAAAGCTTTTCAACAGCCTCTTCGCCGGGAAGCCCTGGAAAAACTTTCTTTGCCCATGCTTCTGTTGGCATTGCAGCTATAGTCCAAGAGTTTTGATTACTCATCAGTCGGTCATAAAATTCCTTATTTTCCGTAGCATTTACCTTTTGAGCTTTAGCTAAGCGCTTAACATCAACATCTTTTAATACTTCAGGATCGGAGGCGGCAATCTGAATAAATACTGCCCCTTCATGAAGATAAGTTTTAAAATATTCTTTTTTCCAGCCGGGGTATGTATCAAAAGCCTCCTCCGGAGCATACAAATACCTGACTCTGGAAAACTCATCATCCCTCCAATCCATAACAACCTCTTTTGCTCCTTCTTTGTAAGCAACCTCGGCTATCATTCTGGCAAAGGCAGCAGTTTCAATCGGAGCCATTATCACAGCTGTCTGACCCTTTTGAACATTAGCTCCTGTCCTTACTACCAGCTCTGCATACTTTCTTAGTAATTCATTATTCATATAAATTTCCCCCTTTATGCTATTTATTTTACATAAATAATAATTTATTTACCTATATAGAATACTATAAATGTCTTACTAATGATTTTTACCAGGTAAAATATCCAGTTCCCGTCAAAAATATCCAATGTTCAAGGATTTTTTTCCAAGGTAGAATGTAATTGACTTTACGTGTTCTATATTAAACTAATATTATCATAAGTTTCCAATGTTAACACCCTTAATTTTTCCATATTTTTATTCAAGGTTGAGGATTAAATTATATTACATATTTTGTAATAACATTTACTGTTATATATTTTAAACGTTTTTTCAGTGTGCTATAATGAAATCATTCTTTATATAGAGGTGTTATATTTGCATAGGTTTAGAAGATTTAAATATTTCAACTTGATACCTATAATATTTGTATCCATAATCATGTTTAAGCTTATAAACAATTACGAATTATTAGGGCTAATGCTAAGTAAAGTTTTTTCTCTTATGACATATTTCATTTGGGGTTTTGCTATTGCATATTTATTAAACCCTCTAATGATGTTTGTAGAAAAAAATTTTAAAACAAGAAGAAGCTTCAGTATATTAATAACCTATATTGTTTTTCTTTCATTAATAGCTGCCTTCTTTATCTTAATAATTCCCGGAATGATTAAAAGTATAGGCGATATATTGAACCGTCTGCCAAACTATGTTACAGATGCTGAATTATACATAAATAAAGCCATTTCCAATAATGTTTTTTTGGAAAAGTACGGTATTAACTCTTACATAACCGAAAATATAAGTGAAATAATAGTGAGAGCAAGAGGGCTTTTAGAGCTTAGCTTTAATCTGGTGGTTAAGAATTTAATAAATCTTTCATCCTTATTATTCACATTGTTCACAGGAATAGTCATCTCCGTATATTTTCTTTTGGAAAAGGACGATGCTGTTTCATATTCAAAAAAGATACTTTTTGCTTTTTTAGATGCGGATGATGCAAAACATATTATTAATACAGCTTCAAAAGTAAATACTATCTTTAAAAAATATGTTGTTGGAAAAACTATTGACTCTCTCATTATCGGTATCATGTGCTTTATATTACTAAGCTTTACCGGAGTAAAATATGCGCTTATTATCAGTCTTATTATAGGAATTACAAATATGATTCCCTACTTCGGAAATACTATAGGTCTTATACCTACTTTAATGATAACAATCTTCTCAGGTATGGGTAATGTAGTTAAGTTAGTCGTTGTTGTAATTGGCTTATCCCTTTTTGACGGTTGGTTCCTCGGCCCTAAAATAATCGGAGATAAAGTAGGCCTAAGTCCTGTATGGATAATCGTAGCTATTAGCGTAGGCGGTGGACTTTATGGAGTTGTAGGAATGTTTATAGCTGTGCCCATCGTGGCAGTAATAAAAACCTCCATTGAGGCATTTATCGAAAGAAAATACAATGAAAAGCTGTCCACAGAAAATAGAGCCAGTTCAGAATAGAAGGACTTTTACCGAAAGAAGAATGTAAAAAACTTTCTGTACTCTATATAAATGCCCAAGGGAAAGCCCTTGGGTTCATAAATTTTATCAGCTATCATATATATCTGAAAATTCAATGTTTATCATTTGAACATAGTCACTTTTAGATTTGTTCACAGTTGGCGTACTCAACTGAACTTCAACTGCTTTGTCCGGCAGCTTTATAACAAATTCACTTCCCTCTCCAATTTTGCTGTTAACAGTAATATTGCCTCCTTGCATTTCAACTAAACTCTTAACGAGAGTCAGTCCTATTCCGCTTCCCTGAAGCATTTTTCCCTGACAGTCATCAATCTGGACAAATCTATCAAATATTGATTCCTTTAAATTTTCCTCTATTCCCACTCCTGTATCCTTAACTGCTATTACTATCCAATCCTCAGTAACGTTTATGTTAACATAGATTGTCCCACCTTTTTCTGTAAACTTAACCGCATTCGATAAGAGGTTAAGAATTATTCTTTCTATTTTATCCGGATCACAGGCTATGACCTTCTCCTCCACTTCCGTATCAAAGATTAAACCGATTCCCTTACTTTCCACATATTCTACTACAGACATAGTTACGTCTTCTACAATTTTCACTATATCAGCATTTCTAAGCTTTGCATCCAAATTTTCAGTCTCTATCTTAGTTATATCTATGAGGTTATTTACGAGTCTCAACAGCCTATATGAGTTTTGGCGGATCATCTTTAGATATTTATCTGCCCTTTCTTTATTTCCCTGCTGTTGTATCACCATATCCAACAATTGCTCCGCACTATAAATAACATTTAAAGGTGTCCTCAACTCGTGAGAAATATTAGCTACAAACTCTGTTCTCTGTTTTTCAAATTCTTTAAGCTTTTTGTTGTTGAATTCCAATTCATTTCTACTTTTCAAAATGTTACTTTTATTAATAAAGTCCTTAGCAAAATTACTATAATTTAAATTTGAGACTATAACAGAAAGAAGTACTACAATGCTGGAATTTACTAAACATCCGTAAAAAACTTTATTAATTCTTGTTAGACACCCAAGTCCAACTACAAAAATGAGAAATGACAGTACTATAGTTATCAAGGTCTCCTTCAAATCCAAATAAAAAAAGGAAGCAATGGCCAATACACAAATAATGTACGCTGATATTTGCCCGTTGATAGCAATACTGTTCAATGCCATGAATATGCACCAGCACAAAACTATCCATGCCAAAATCTTGTGCAAATTTCTAGCAACTATTCGTTCACTGCATTTAAAAATTTTAAGCAAAGCAAATAGTAATAAAATCAATGCCATGAGTGCGATATGTGAGTAATACAAGTATAAATAGGCAGGTATGGAACTTCTCATACTTTTATATACAAATATATCTATCAATATGAGTAAAATATCAAGTATAAATAACGTTATACCTATATTGATGCTTCTATGAAGATTACTGGATATCCTGAAGTTCTCAAACTCCTCTTTATCTACTCTGTTATTAAATTCAGGTTTATTGATAAATAACGACTTTACAAAATGCAGCAAAATTTTCACCCCACAGACATAGATTTTATTCAGTTACATACATTATACCACAATGCTGCACATTTTTGTAATTATTGTATTATTGACACACTTTTTCAATATATTCCAGTGGATTTGACTTTATAATAACTCAATAATACAATCAGATTAGATTGCTTTGTTCATTCATATTAAAGGATGTGTTTTTAATGAAAAAATCAAACTTATATTTTTATACAATAAATTATCCAAAATACGAGGAATCACTTGCCAAAATGGAAATTGAGTATCTTTTTAACAAAACTGCTGAAGATAAGCACTTATTCTCAGATTTCTATATTCCGGTATCAAGAAGTGCATTTATAAAAGAATGCATTTCTGTTATTTATACGGGCAATAGTCTTGATGATATAGTTAATCAAATTCAACAAAATAACTTGAGCTACGACAATTTTAAGGTTCGCTATGTTAAGCATGAAGACGATACTGTTCAATATGAGCAGCGCCTTAAGGCTGACAGCCTTGTAGGCTTTGCAATAATCGGCAGTGCCAAGCTTCACGATCCTGACATAATACTCGGTATAACACACGTCAACGGCCAGTGGATATTCGGAGAGTATGAGAAAAATAACATGGACTGGCAAAGACGAGAGGTAAAGCCCTACAATTACTCCAATGCCTTAGGAGTGAGAACCGCAAGGGCTATAGTTAATTTGGCTGTAGTCCACCATACTTCCTGCAAGCTTGTAGATCCTTGCTGCGGTATTGGTACTGTTGTTATGGAAGCTCTGTCTATGGGCTTTGATATTAAAGGCTATGAAATAAATCCGTTAATCGGTGAAAATGCAAAGAAAAATCTGAAATATTTTGACTTCCAAGATGTTATAACTATAGGTGACATGCATGAAATAGGCGAAACCTATGATATAGCTATAGTAGACCTTCCTTATGGATTATTCAATCCTACTACACTAAAAGCACAAACGGATATTATACGGACGACTCGCCGCATATCTAAACGTGTGGTTATAGTTACAATGGAAAACATGGATGAACATATTGAAGCTGCTGGCTTTAATATATTGGATAGCTGCCATGTTTCAAAAGGAAAATTTACCAGATATATAACTATATGCACATAAAAAAATTCCCCCTTGTA
>JAEZDX010000234.1 GCA_023417975.1 Bacillota bacterium | reverse complement strand
GATAGACTCCTTGTAGTTACCTTTACAAATGCTGCTGCTTCAGAAATGAGAGAGAGAATAGGTGAAGCCATATCAAAGGAGCTTGATAAATATCCGGAATCAAAAGCATTGCAAAGACAGGCTACTTTGCTTAACAGATCAAATATCACTACAATGCATTCTTTCTGCCTGGATGTTATAAAAAATAACTTCCATCACATTGAGCTTGACCCTAACTTTAGAATAGCAGATGAAACGGAAGCTGTACTTATGAAGCAGGAAATACTGCAGGAGCTTATGGAGGATGGATATGATTCAAAGGACGAAGGATTTTTAGCATTGGTGGAGTGCTTTGGAGGGTCCAAGGACGACAGACCCTTGGCAGATTTAATTTCCAATCTTCACAGCTTTGTTATGAGCGGACCATGGCCGGAGAAGTGGTTGGAAGATAATGCTGAGGAATTTAACGTAGGTGAGAACTTTGATATCAGTGAAACAAACTGGGGAAGCATACTTTTGGAGTCCGTAAAGATAGAGCTCTTCAGTGCGCGAGATAAGCTTAAAAGGGCTGCAAGAATATGTTCTGAGGCTTACGGCTTGGATGGTTATGGAGACACTATAAAGGCAGATACAGTCATGATAAATAGCCTAATCGATGGATTGAATAAGGACTTTAAAGCCTTATATGCAGAATTTTGCAGATTGGACTTTACTACTATGAAGAGGGCGGCTAAAGATGCGGATAAGGATGCCCAGGAGGAAGTAAAAAATATACGTGATGAAGTAAAGAAGAAGATAAAGTCTGCTAAAGAGGATATTTTTATGTTATCTCCCGAAGAGGCTGCAGAAAGTTTAAGGGAAATGTATCCCGTTATGAAGGCTCTTTCTGATATGGTTAAGGAATTTAATAATAGATATAGCGAGAGAAAGAGAGAAAGGTCATTATTGGACTTTAATGATTTGGAGCATTTTTGTTTGGATATACTTACCGAAGTGAACGATGAAGGGCATATAATGCCATCATCAGTAGCATGCGCCTTTAAGGAAAAGTTTGAAGAAGTGTTGGTGGATGAATATCAGGATAGTAACTCCGTACAGGAAACTATCATAAATATGGTATCTCGAAAATTTAGTGATAGACCTAATGTATTTATGGTGGGAGATGTGAAACAGAGTATATATAGATTCAGGCAGGCAAAGCCGGAATTGTTTTTGGATAAGTACAATACTTATTCTATGGAAGAAGGAAGCTCGGCACGAAAAATTCTTCTGTTTAAGAATTTCAGAAGCCGTGAAGAGGTAATTAATTCGGTAAACTATGTTTTCAAACAGCTTATGTCGGAAACTGTGGGTGAACTGGATTATACGGATATAGAAGCCTTGAATTTGGGTGCCAGCTTTGAAGAAACAGATGAGCCGGGTACAATTATTGGAGGTCCGGCAGAGCTTCATATAATAGATAGAAGCGGAGACTATTCTGAAGATAAGGAACAGTCTGATGAGGATTATATAAGTGAAGAGACTGTTGAAGTAAGCAATATTCTGGAACAAGAGGAGCTGGACAATATACAGCTTGAAGCAAGGCTTGTAGCTAAGAGAATAAAAGAGCTTATGAATCAAAGCAGCGGAACTGTATTTAAGGTATATGATAAGGAAATAAAGCAATACAGACCAGTTAAATACAAGGATATTGTGATACTTATGAGAGCTACCTCAGAATGGGCACCGGTATTTATGGAGGAGCTCAGCATAGAAGGAATACCGGTATATGCGGATTCAAATACGGGTTATTTTCAGACTGTAGAAATCAGAACTATAATGTCCTTGCTGCAGGTAGTAGATAATCCATACCAGGATATACCGCTGCTGGCTGTGTTAAGATCTCCTATATTCGGTTTTACACCTGAAGATTTAATGGATCTTAGAATGCTTGATAGAGAGAAGTATTTGTATGAAAATATGAGAGCTCTATCCAAGGAAGAACCTGAGGTAGCGGTAGGAGTTGTAGAGCATATCAATATATATGAAGAAAGCCTCAAGGAAAAGGCTGATAATTTTATTAAAGCACTGGAGAAGTGGAGAGAACGGTCGGTACATATGCCTATAGATGAGTTTATATGGTACTTGTATATGGATACTTCCTATTATGGGTATGCAGGAGCTATGCCAAACGGTGTGCAGAGACAGGCAAATTTAAGAATACTGTTTCAAAGAGCACGGCAGTTTGAGCAAACCAGCTATACAGGCTTATTTAACTTCATTAACTTTATCAACAGACTCAGAAGCAGTTCAGGGGATATGGGAAGTGCAAAGATTTTAGGTGAAAACGAAGATGTTGTAAGAATTATGAGTATTCATAAGAGTAAAGGCTTGGAATTTCCCGTGGTCATACTTTCAGGCTGCGGAAAGCAATTCAACTTAATGGATTTAAACAGGAGAATTTTATATCATGAGGAGCTTGGATATGGCCCTGACTATATTGATTATAAGAGAAGATTAACTTTTCCTACTATAAAAAAGGCAGCTATAAAAAAGAAATTCAAGCTTGAGAGCCTTTCTGAGGAAATGAGAATACTATATGTAGCTTTTACAAGAGCAAAGGAAAAGTTAATAATAACAGGCTCTGTTGGTAATATAAAAAGTGCTGCAGCAAAATGGTGTAATGCGGCAAATCAAGGAGAGAACAAGGTCCCTGAATATGAGGTTGTAAAGGGAAGATCCTATATGGACTGGATAGGGATGGCTATTTCCAAGCATAAAAATGGAGAGGCTGTTAGAAAAGTCTATGAGGGCTTTGTTCATGTCACCGACAATGATGAATCATCCACATGGGAGTTAAGAATATGGAATAAAAACGATATAATTGTGGATAAAAAATTAGAGGCTGTGGAGGAATTACCCGGTGAAAAAGATATACTTATAGGTAGACTTGAAAAAAATCAGTATTCAGAGGAAATAAGAAGAAGACTTGATTGGAAGTACAAGTATATTGGCGCTTCAAAAATTCCTGCCAATGTGAGTGTTTCCGAACTCAAAAGAGCTGCTTCCTATGAGGATAGAGATGATGGAAATGTTGTTAGCATCTATAAAACTCAGGAAGTAAAAAAGCCAAGGTTTCTTCAGGAGGAAAGAGGGCTTTCACCTGCAGAAAGAGGAACGGCAGTGCACTTTGCAATGCAGCATCTGGAGCTTGATAAGGTAGAAAAGCAAGCAGATATAGAAGAACAAATTAAGCTTATGCTTGAAAAGGCTTTTATAACAGAGGAACAGGCTGCTGCAATAAAGCCCTTTAGAATATTGAAATTCTTTCAAAGTGACATTGGTAAGAGAATGCTTTCAGCCCATAAGCATGGAAAAGGAGTTCACAGAGAAGTTGCCTTTTATATAGATATGCCTGCAACAACAATAGATAAAACACTTTCTCCAGAAATATATGCTGAGGAAATGATAAGACTGCAGGGCGTAATTGATTGCTATTTTGAGGAGAATGGTGGTCTTGTACTGTTGGATTATAAGACGGATTATGTTGGAGAAGAAGTTACAGCAGAGGATATAAAAGAGCGGTATAAGGTTCAGATTAAGTACTACAGTGATACACTTGAAAAAATAATGGAAATGCCCGTAAAGGAAAAGTATCTGTACCTCTTTTACAGTGGAGAAATTATAGCTATGGATTAAAAAATAATGCCCCGGGATAACAATCCTGGGGCATTATTTATAATGTGAGTTATCTGTGGAGTTTTACTCCTTCAAATTCCTTAAGCTTTTCATTGGATAATACGGTCTTCTTCTCAGAACCGTTGCTGAACTTAACAAGCTGAGGTCTGGATTTCATCAATGAAACCATAGTTGCAGGTCCTCCGATACAACCTCCGGTACACATCATACCTTCAATAAAGTTGCAACCAAGCTTTCCTGTTTTTGCAAGAGTCATTGTCTTCTTTAACTCCATGCCTCCGCTTACTTTTATAGGCTTAAAGTCGATGGATAGATTTTTATCCTTAACATAATTTTCTACTGCAGCAGTAAGTCCGCCTCCCTGAGCAAAGCCTCTTCCAAACAATGAAGCGTCATTTACAACAGCATCTTCACTCTTTTCAGGGTCTATACCGTAAGCATCGAACAATGCAGCTATTTCCTCAAAGGTCATAACATAATCTATAGCATCCTTCAATGACTCATTTGTTATTTCCTGCTTTTTAGCAGTACAAGGTCCAACAAATACTACTACAGCATCAGGATCATTTTTCTTTATAAATCTTCCTGTAGCAATCATAGGAGATACTGTTGTAGAAATTCTATCCTTTTGATCCGGGAACATTTTTTCAATGTAATTTACAAAACCCGGACAGCAGGAGTTTGTCATGTAAGTATCGCCATTTTCCAGTCTTTCTGCGAATTCTTCAGCTTCATGTACAGTTACGGCATCTGCACCACAAGCTGCTTCTACCATATCTACGAAACCTAACTTTATGAAAGAAGATTTTACTTTTCCAACGGTTGTTGCTGCTCCAAATTGTCCTGTTATAGCAGGGGCAACTACGGCATAAACCTTACGGTCACTTTCAACAGCATTCACTATCTCAGTTATAAAGCTTCTGTCGGATATTGCACCAAATGGACATACAGCCATACAATTACCGCAGTTGATGCACTTTTCTTCTTTAATCAGAGCTCTTCTATCATCAGCTACATCAAGAGCGCCAGTAGGACATGCACCCTTACATGGACGCATTACTTCAGATATAGCATTATAAGGACATGCTTTAGCACACATACCGCACTCCTTACAAAGCTCCTGTTCTATATAGGCTTGTCCGTTAATTCTCTTGATAGCACCGGCCGGACAAACCTCCATACACTTGTGCTTTATACAGCCTCTACATACGTCTGTAACTCTGTACTTGTCGATAGGGCATCTGTCACAAGCAGAAGGAATTACATAAAGCATCTGATTGCCTTTTAATTCTTCCAGGTTTTCGCATTCATCTCCGCTTGGTATAAAACCGGAAGCTAATTTGGCTCTTTCCTTTATTATAGCTCTTTCATGGTAAACGCAGCATCTATATTTAGCTTTTGTACCCGTTATTATTCTATAAGGCAGTCTCTGCAATTCGTTCAGGTTAACCTTATGTTCCTTAGCTAAAAGAGCAACATCCTTTAATACTTGGTGCTTAAGTTTCTTTAATGGATCTTCAAAAATTATCAATACACTCACCTTCTCCAAATATTGTATTATATAACAAATAGTGATAAAAATTAGTACAGATATATAAAAATGATTGAAATAATACAAAAAGATTATAACACAACATTGTTAAAAGTATAACAGTTATTTTATGGTTTATTCGTTTACATTGAAATTTTTATAAAGGCAATAGGTATTTAAAAGGAGTATAGCATAACAAATTTCCACTATGTGAAAATAGTACTAAAAAAATAACATGCAAACCTTAAAGGCTTTGCATGTTATATAAAACTGTGCGAGTTTATCCAATAGCAATTTGAAATGTAAACTCACAACGCTACAAATACAAATTAGCGTGTAGGTATTATTTCTACCCAATAATCATCCGGATCATTGATAAAATATATTCCCATAGATTTATTCTCAAAACATATACAGTCCATATCTTTATGATGTTTATAAGCCGCATCAAAATCGTCAACTCTAAAGGCTAAATGGGATTCATTATCACCAAGCTCATAGGGGATAGTCCTTTCTCTAAGCCAAGTCAGTTCAAGTCTGTGAGTAGTTTTTCCATCTCCAAGAAATACAAGAATAAAACTGCCGTCAGCTGCTTCCTTCTTTGAAACTACCTCCAAACCGAGAGCTTCTTTATAAAAAGCTATGCTTTTGTCAAGGTTAAGAACATTTATGTTATTATGGTCAAATTTAAAGTTCATACTCATTATACCTCCAATACAATCATTATTTTAATTAGTATAGCATTTATTAAATTTAAAATTCAAGGTAACAAAGCCTATAAAATGTTAAAATATATAGTAAAATAATCTTATAATTATAATGGAGGTACTGCAATGGAAAAGGTGAAAATACATTATTTGTATAACAGTGGTTTTACACTTGAAACAACTGAGGCATTTATGGTATTTGATTACTTTATGGACTCGGTTGAAAGCGATAAAAAGTGCATTTCAAATGGCGCTCTAAGTATAGAAGATTTTCCTGACAATAAGAACATAATAGTTTTTTCATCTCACAGCCATGAAGACCACTATAATCCTGTTATTTTTAGCTGGCAGTCAAAGCTTCCTCATATTAACTATGTTCTAAGCAGTGATATTAAAATTAAGGATAGCGGTAGTAAAATTTTCAGTATGGGACCATATGAGAAACTTCAATTAGGTAATATTACTGTTAAGAGCTTTGGGTCAACTGACATTGGAGTTTCATACTTCGTTCAGACAGAGGATATCAGTATATTTCATGCCGGTGATTTGAATTGGTGGTACTGGTGGGACGATACGGAAGAGGAGCTTAGAAAAGCAGAGTCTTGGTTCAAGGAAGAGATTGATAAAATTAATGGAGAGAAAGTGGATATTGCTTTTTTTCCTGTAGATCCTAGATTGCAACAAAATTACTGTAAGGGAGCACAATACTTTATTGAAAAAATAAAGCCTAACATATTATTTCCAATGCATTTTGGAAGCAACTATGAAATAACCGGTGAATTTAAAAGGGAAGTAAAGAATTCAACAACGGAAATTATTGAAATACAAAAGAGAGGCCAACAGTTTAATTTGTTTTTTAGTAAAGAAGTGTGAGTTTGAAAGCTTGATTGCACATCTATGAACAAGCTTTGATGAAAAATGTACAAAGTTGAAGAATAATGAAATGAGAAATTTGGATAATTTGTCCTGTGGATAAATTGAAATAAATCATTGATGTGTGGATAAATATTTAAAAATAAGGCTTTTTCTTGGATTTAGTCACATTAGTCACAGAGTTATCAACAGTTTGGGGTGTAAAATCAACAAGTTATCCACAGAAATAGAGCTGTATTCCACAGAATCATAAAATATGACATGAATTTAAAAAATAAATAGGGTAAAAAATTAACAATTCAATTTATGGAAAATTGTGATGAAAAAAGTAGACAAAAAGGGGGCTAAAATAAGTGAAGGAACATAGTAAAATATTATATGAGGATTTAAATAAATTGTTGTTGTATAGAGGAATAACAAAAGATAAAATTGTGAAGCTTACTATGCTGCTTATGAAAGAAAAAAATGATGCTGAAGCTTTCAAAGGTGATAATAATTGGGGTTATGAACTTTTGAGCGAGCTCTTTTTTAGCAGTGAAAAAAGAAAAATAAAGGGTAATGCATGGAAGGGATATATTCTTGACTTGGTAATTAGTGATGAAAATCCTTTTTCATTAATGTGTGAAAGGAAGAAAGGTTACAGTAGCAACAATAGTATATATAAGGCAGCTGTGCATGATTTCGGAGTTATAAAAAGACTATATAAGCTTGATATATACGACCTCACTAGTATAAGTGAAGATATAGATATTTATATTGAAGGCTCAGAAGAGAACGAAATAACTTGTGAGCAAAGAGGTATTTTGGAATATAGCTTGGAGCAGGAAGATGACTTAAATAAATTAACGAGTAAATTTGCGGCTTATTACGGGCAATTCGGATGTGGAATTTTCTCAAAGTACAGTGCCTTTAGATTTGAAAAGGGCACGGGTCTTACAGGTATAGAAAATCTTGAAGGTATAATCTTTGACGATTTAATAGGAGTAGAGATACAGAAGAAAGCGCTGGTAAACAATACGGAAGCATTTTTGTCCGACAGCCCGTCAAATAATGTACTGTTATACGGAGACAGAGGGACGGGAAAATCCTCATCGGTAAAAGCACTTTTAAATACCTACAAGAAGCAAGGCTTGAGGATTATTGAAATAACGCGGCATAATATAGAGTGTTTTTATGAAGTATTGGATAAAATCAAAGGAAGAGGACTTCATTTTATAATTTTCTTAGACGATTTATCCTTTGAGGAGTTTGAAACAGACTATAAATATTTAAAGTCTGTAATTGAAGGGGGAATCGAAGGAAGACCTTCCAATGTATTAATATATGCAACGTCAAACAGAAGGCATATAATAAAAGAGAGCTGGAGAGATAGGGGTAACAGTATAGACGATATAAATACTGGTGAATCTCTTCAGGAAAAACTCTCATTGGTGGACAGGTTTGGCGAAACTATAATTTACACATCCCCTAACAAGAAAGAATATATTAATATTGTTGAAGAATTAGCTATAAAATCCGGCTTGGATATTCCTAAGGATGAGCTTATAAATGAAGCTTTGAAATGGGAGATGTGGCATAATGGAAGATCGGGCAGAACTGCTCAACATTTCATAAACTATTTGATGTCCTTAAGGAGACAAATATAGATACGGAGGTGCTTTGGTGAGATCTGGCAGGAGGCGCGCGACTATTTTAATAATCTATGTTATATTGGCTTTATTAGCAATTCAAGGGTGCTCTGGAA
>JAEZDX010000182.1 GCA_023417975.1 Bacillota bacterium | reverse complement strand
GCCTCAGGGTTAGCAGATAGTCCTGTTAGCAGAATATATCCTCTAGTCTGATATATATTATTGCAAGCTGCCACTTCATTTTTCACAGTACTATCATCAAAGTTAAATGATACTATAGGATTTTTTGAAGAAAGACCATTTTTAATCCAATTGCTTTCTAAGTTTGCAATATCGTCCGGAGTCTTATCAGGTACTCTTACAAAGTCTTTTCTTTCCCATCCCCATGGGCAGTTACCGCCAGCTGCAAAATTCTTAACGCCTGCATCTAATGCTTTATATTTATTATCGCCAATTGCTGTATAATGTACCCCTTCAATGCCATAAGTTGTTAAATCGTAATAATCCTTGCGCGTTCCAAACAAATTAAGCATAAGCATTGTTCTCTCCACATTTTTTGAGGATGCGCTTATAGTCATACCTGATCTTATTCCCGAACTTGATTCATGAAGTTTATCCGGAGCTACGTCACCAACTTCTACCTTCCATTCAGGTTTTGTATCATTGAGAATTGATATATTACTTACCATGTAATTAGGCGTACTTACAATTAGCGGAGTTTTTCCTGAATTAAACGCCTTTTCGTTATTATTTTTAGATGCAAGAATAGACTTTGTCCATGCACCTGAATCAGCTAGTTTTTTTGCTGTCTTCAACATATCAAGATATGCCGGACTATCCAAATCATAATTAACAGTACCATTCATATCAGTGAGCTTAGTTGAAAATACCGGTACTGTATTGTATACAAACAATTCATTAGGCTGCTTGTAGAAAAGCGATTGTACTACTTTAACCAAGCCTGCAGCAGATTCATCATAACCTAGCATTCCCTTTTCATTCTTTACTATAGTAGTTAAATAATTTACCAAATCATCTTGTGACTTGATTTTAGGGAGATTATATTTTTCTCTTAAATCACCTCTGTAAAAAATCAGATTGCTGCCTTCAACTTGCTGATTCATGTAAGGAATCATATACATTTTACCGTTAATTTTTATTTCATTCCAAAAATTAGCCGGTACCTTGTCATAGTATTCAGGCATATATTTTTTGATAGTTTCAGGGGTTATTTCCTTAAATGCACCCTTTGTAGCCTGAGCAGCATAACCCATCCAATCCGCTGTATATATAGCATCAAGATCTTCTCCGGATGCAAGAACCAACGGATATTTCTTACTCCAGTCAGCCCAAGGCAAATATTTTACATTTACTGTAGTATTAATGTCCTGCTTAAGCTTTTTATTTACTTCTGCATATACCTTTTCAGCATCTGGTTGTGGATCTCCAACAAGATACATCGTAAGTTGGACTTCCTTGGAAATATCTACCCCATTAACTGTTTTCCCACCGCTGTTTGATGTTTGATCATTATCTTTTTTACCGCAGCCTGAAAAAGCAATAGAAGTAGTAAGCATTGCTGCAATTACAGCACATGCAAGTTTTGAATGTTTTTTCATAATGATAGTTCCCCCCTATAATTTTTTATGATAATCTGCATTCTGCAGTTTTATCCTTTGACAGCTCCTATTGTCAAACCGGATACAAAATATCTTTGAACAAATGGATATAACAGAATTATTGGTCCCGTAGCAATAACAGTCATAGCCAGCTTCAGGGATTCAGTTGGTAGCACACTGCTGTCTTTACCCGGAACACCTACTCCAAGTGCCTGAAGTGCTTGTTGACCGGCTATTATCTTATAAAGATAGTATTGCAAAGAAAACAATTTCTTATCTTGCATAAACATAAAGGACGTAAACCAATCATTCCAGTATCCCAATGCTATGAACAAGCCTATAGTTGCCAATGCAGGTTTGGACAAAGGCAATATTAACTTCACAAATATGGTGAAATCATTTGCCCCATCTATGGTAGCAGATTCTGATATTGCATCAGGAATACTGCTCATAAAGCTTTTCATTACGATCAAGTAAAACACATTTAAAAGTCCAGGCATCAGCAGTCCATAGAAATGATCACTGAATTTTAAATATTTAACACACAATATATACCACGGCACTATTCCTCCACTAAAAATAGTTGTAAAGTAGAAGAAAAATGCAAATTTATTTCTCCATTCAAAATCCTTTCTTGACAAAACATAACCTGTCATTGCAGTTATGAATAATCCTATAATAGCTCCAATTGCAGTAACAGAAGCAGTTACAAAATAAGCCTGTATTAATTCCTTTGGCTGTGCAAATACGTTTTTATATGCATCCAAACTGAAGCTTTGGGGAATCAAGCTATATCCTTGCTTAATAATATATTCTTCTTTAGTAAAGGAACCGGAAATTACAAGAATAAACGGTATTAAACAGAGAATCGTTGTTATTAATACTATTGCATATCCAATAACAGAAAAAACTACTTTATCCGTTGTAGACTTTCTCATATAAAAACTCCTTTCTTATCGTATTTTTAAAACAATGCATAGTCCTTATCTACCTTTTTCACTATCCCATTGGCTACATTAATAATTAAAAAGCAAAGTATTGACTGAACAAACCCTGCAGCAGAAGTCATTCCAAATTCTCTTACAGTGGTCATGGATCTTATTACATAAGTATCAATGACATCGGTTGCACCATACACCATAGAGTTATCGCCAACTATTTGATAGAACATGGAGAAATCTCCTCTAAATACATTTCCGATAGACAATAAAATAAGAATAACTATTGTAGGAATTAGTGAAGGAAGTGTAATAAATCTTATTCTCTTGAATATATTGGCACCATCAATCTCTGCAGCTTCATACATTTCTCTATCAATACCGGTTATAGCCGCTAAATATAGTACAATTCCATAGCCTAAACCTTTCCAAAGACTGAATACCAGTATTATTAAAACCCACGCAATTGGTTTATCGTATATATTAATTGCATTTATATTTAAGGATTTTAACATAGTATTCATAAAACCGAATTCATAATTAAATAAATTATATACAAAGGCTCCAACTACAACCCATGAAATAAAATATGGAAGGAACATTACTGACTGAGCTACTCTCTTAAAATACTTTCCGGAGAGTTCAGTAAGTATGATTGCAATAGTAATTTCCACAGTATTATTTATAATTATAAAGCCAATATTGTATAGTACTGTGTTCCTCGCTACCTTAAATATATCTCCTCCAATAAACAGAAATTTAAAGTTGTCAAATCCTACCCATGGGCTCCCGAATATACCTGCTCTATAATCAAACTTTTTGAAAGCGATTACTATTCCTACCATGGGAATATAGCTGAAAACTATAAAAAATATTATTGCGGGCAGCAGCATCAGTAAAAGAAGCTTATATTTCTTCAACTTTTTAAAAAACGACTTTTTCATTTATTATCCCCCCTAGAAGACTCACTAACATATTCACAATAATATCAGATTCTCTGCGGCCATTGTTTTGTAATATTCTAAGATTATGGTAAAATCTTAAGGATTGTTTAATACCCCTATGTGTAGTAAAATATCCTTGCATTAGTGCGTGTTACTGTAAATTGTAGTAGGCTTCTAATAAGTGCTTTTAAAAAAGTCATAGTAAAATATTAAGTAAGGGGGCGACCTAAATGAATCTTCTTATTGTGGATGATGAGGAAATAACCCGTGAAGGAATAATTGAAAGACTGCCCTGGTCCGAATTAGGTATCGAACAAATTCAGCAAGCTGATGATGGGATTAATGCACTTCGAATATTAGAGAAATTTAAGCCTGATATTGTATTGGCGGATGTACGAATGCCTAGAATGGATGGCATAGTGTTGGCAAATCATATCAAAAAACTATATCCAAATTGTGCCATAGTATTCATGAGCGGGTATTCTGACAAGGAATACCTTAAAGCTGCAATCCAGCTTGAAGCTGTAGATTATGTAGATAAGCCCATTATAATACGCGAACTAACTACTGCTATAGAAAAATCAATAGAAAAGATAGAGTCAGCTCGGATTCATGAAAATTCAAAACAGTTATCTCAAACTTATATGGATGTAGGTATACCTTTGCTTAGGAATGAAATTGCCCTATATTTATTAAATGAGAATATTAACCCTACTTTTATTGCAGAAAAAGCTAAAGCGGCATGTATTGAACTTCCTGTTAACGGATTTTATGTTACAGCTATCATTAAGCTTTTTTTCAATGCAGAACACTCTGTTGATCATATATTCTTAATTAAAACTGCTATTTCTAATTCTTTGGAAAATAGCATTCAAAAGCATAAAATAAAGTCTATCTATGTACAAAAAAAAGATGACTTACTAATCCTGCATTTATTTTCAGAACCTTTCGAAAAGCATAAGCTTGCTCAAGACAAGCTAAGTGCATTTCTATATGATGCAACACTGCCTCTGGAAAGCTTATGTAGGTTCATTGTTGCTGTTGGAAATACATATTCAGGTTTAGGCAATGTACATGCTTCATATCAAACAGCCGTTTGTTGTTTGGAGAAATTTTTCTTTAAAGAAGCAAATTGTATTCTGTTTTATGGAAACGACTCCATTCGCCCTTATGTCCTAAATATGTCTTTGATTAATAATTTTGCAGAGCTTATTGAACAGGAAAGACAAGAAGAAACTATCTTTTTTTTAAAAGGAATTATCGCCAATCTAAAACGTCATGAAAATACCCCAGTTAAGGATGTTAAAGACTTTTTCTACACTGCCTTACTTGAATTATGCAAGATTTCTCATCAGAAAGGCATTGATTTGTTTCAATATAGCACTGTAGAGAATCGTATTTGGGAAATGTTTATAGAATTCGATACACTTACCGAAATAGAAGCGTTGCTTATGGATAAGTTAACCGTTTTCTTTGAAACCTTAAAGCAGAGAAGTAAAAATCATAGTTTGATAGATAAGGTTTACAAATATATTCAAGACCATTATTCTGATGCTGATTTATCAATTGATAAAATAAGTGAATCTACTCACTTTGCTCCAACCTATATCTGTTCTATATTTAAAATGAAGACAGATAAAACTTTGAATCAATATATAACTCAATTCAGAATTGAAAAAGCTAAGGAATACTTGAAAAATCCGGACATTAAGGTGTCGGATATAGCGTCAATGGTTGGCTGTAAAGACGGATATTTTACTAAATTGTTTAGAAAATCTGCCGGTATCACACCATCAGAGTATCGTGAAAGGATACTTCAATGATTTTTAATAGATTTAAACTTATTTACCAATATGTTGCCAACCTTAAACTCGTACACAAACTTTTACTCTCAAATATTTTAATAATCCTATTAACTATAGCTCTTATGTCCGGTATATTTTATAGTAACTTTTCAAGCTTTGTAACAGACCATGTAACATACTCAACAAAGCAATCTTTCGAACAAGCTTATTCATTTCTATCATATAAGCTCAATAATATCAAGGAAACGTCAAATGTATTGATTCAAAACGAAAGCATTGTAAACATTATCAAAAATGACCTTTATTCACAGGACGTCCTTCGTCAAATGGAGAGTATGAATACCTTACTTCCTTTTCTTAATTCTCTTCAGGATGAAACGAATGTGGCAAGAATTAGGTTATATGTTCCTAATGAACTTATTTACTCCAGCGACAACAGGAACATATTCAATATCAACTCAGTGGTTAGTGCTAAGTGGTATAAAGTTTTAAAAGAAAGTGGAAAGGCCTCTTACTGGTCACCTTCTGCTAACTTAGGTATGGATGATTCAAATGCTGACCTAGTAACGAATCCCTTATATAATAAAGATGTGTTGTCACTTACTAAGCTCTTACTGGATCCTTCAAATTACACAGAACCAATTGCAGCCGTGAGATTTGATTTTTTAAAAAGTGATATAATTAAAATTTTGAATAAAGCCCGAACTTTTGATGATAGTTTATGTTATATAGAGAATTCTCAAGGCCAAATTGTCGCTTCCTCCAGTATGGAACTTCTGGAAAAGTACAAGATCAGTGACACCCCTATAAATGATCCATCGGTTAATAGCAGTCACTGGAACACAGAACACTTTTCCAAGGAGACAGCTCTTGTAGGATACCGCCATCTTGATAATACCGACTGGTACATGGTTACTGTTATTCCTTTAGGAAACTTTGCTAAGGAAAGCAGTTATATTCGTGACTATATACTTGTTTTCTCACTTTTGATTTTGGCAGGCGCAATAGTATTAGCTTATAAAATCTCTCACTCTATAAGTAGAGGTATTTCAGAATTAGCCGGTAAAATGCGTAACTTACACAATGGGAAGTTTGAGCCAATATGCCTGCCGCCAAGGAAGGATGAGATTGGATTGCTCATAGAGGATTATAATTATATGACCGGAAGGATGATAGATCTTATACAGG
>JAEZDX010000140.1 GCA_023417975.1 Bacillota bacterium | reverse complement strand
GCCTAAGACGCCTTGGGACTGATTATATCGATCTTTACCAGATTCATAGAGCTGATCCGTTTACCCCATGGGAAGAGACTTTGGAAGCACTTCATGACCTGGTAAAGATGGGCAAAGTGCGCTATTTGGGTGCCTCTACCATGAGGGCTTGGCAGTTTGCTAAGGCTCTGCATATTCAAAAGCTTAATGGCTGGACACGCTTTATATCAATGCAACATAATTATACTTTGATTGCTCGTGAAGAGGAGAACGAAATGATTCCTCTATGCGAAGACGAAGGTATTCAGACTATGGTATACAGTCCACTTTCCCGTGGTACGCTAGCTCGTCCATGGGGTGAAAAGACAGCTCGCTCTGAGGCTGAAGCAGGCGCTGTTAAGTACTTTCAGGCAACTGCAGGTGCTGATGAGAAAATTGTTGAGTCCATTGGTAAGGTCGCAGAAGACCGTGGGGTTAGCCGTGCACAAATCTCCCTTGCTTGGTTATACCGGAATCCGGTTGTTGCAGCACCTATCGTTGGAGCGCTTAAAACCAGTCACATTGACGATGCAATTAAAGCTCTCTCAATCGTGTTAACCGATGAAGAAGTACATCTCTTGGAAGAACACTACACCCCTCGTGTTGACGTGAATGTTAAAAATTCCGACCCGAAAGCCATAGCAAAAATGGCGGCAACAGTTGGAATCAAAATCCCGGTGCCAACCGGTTCAAAATAATTAAGGCAAACTTAAATGGGGTGTCTCAAAACTACTTTAACTAGTAGTTTTGCGACACCCCCTTCCTTATTATTCATAGAATAATATACTCGTATTCTTTTTCGTCAGTATGAACTACTACGATTTATATGCTCATCTTTACTTCTTAGTTGCAGTCATCGTTATAAGTGTAAGATAATCTTCCGAATCTGCATTATGAAGATCAAAGTCAGCCGTTGCTCTCCAAATTTCCTTTCCATCTTCAATGGTTTCTGCATAGGTAACATCAACTATGCCAGTTTTTTGCCACAATTCATGCCACCATTTGGCACTGTGAAAACAATACATATCCGGCTCCCAATGGGCCTTCATATTTTCTGGTAATCCATTACTAAATTCTCTTGAAAGACCGGGACAGACGATTCCAAATTGACCACCCTGCCTCACCAACTTTGAATAATAGTTTGGGAGATAGATTTCATCTGTACCAAAATAATGATATGCATCAATACTAATTGCTGCATCAAAATAATTTTCGGCATAGGGTAATGCGTGAGCTTCTGCACGAAATGGAAATACCATATTATCTACTCCCATTTCAACAAAGCGATGATAGTTATCAGTGGGGCTTATCCACAAGTCGTTTGCAAATACAGTTACACCAAATTCTTTAGCAAGAAATATTGATGTAAGTCCAATACCACAGCCCATATCTAATACACGCATACCTGGTTTTAAATTCATCTTTTCGCAAAGCATCTCTATAAGCCACATAGCATTGGGTCCAAGCATTTTGTTTTCTTCAAAAAACTTTCCGTAATTCTTATAATACTTTTCACAGCGTTCAAAATTTCTCATTATTTATACTCTCCTTTGATATGTTATTCTTTTTGCAAACCAATTTAAGGTGATAAAAGAATAACACGCAAAGTGATAATATCTTTAATAGTATCTCAGGCGTGTTATTCAAAAACCACCTTTAATACACTGCTCTTTTTATTTATCATAAAAACACTTCCTTTCCACCAATAATATGAAAATTGTACCATATGCTATTTGCTTTTACAAATGTTTCCCCTGGATATTGCCCTATATTAAATTATGATAAGCTATAATTTAATTTCAATATTGAAATGTTCTTCATCTAAGGTTACTTTTCGCATTTACTTATGATACGGTTCACCATGACAGGTATAACGTAGACTTTTTTAATTATATAATTTTATACTCAATTGTATTCCAAACATAAACGTATATTTTCCAAGCCCAGCTATTTCTTTCTTAACTAACTTCTTTGAATATATCCTTAGAATTACTTTATCTGAAGATGATTATTTCTTCAGTATCTGTATTTTTGAATACTTCTGTCTCTATATCAATATAATTGATATGCTAATTTTATAAATGGAATTTGCAAAACTCAATTTTTAATAGACAAATTATATTTATAGCGTATCATTTTCAATATAATTATTAAAAAATCGTGGAACCTCATTCTTTATTTCACAAGCATCAGAGGATTGTTTCAGTATTTTTTTTATATTATATCCACCTGATACAGGGAAAAATGTCAATAGCCTAAAGCCAATAGCAGATTTAGGGCAGGAGTAGACACATCTCATGCAGCTGTTACAACAAAGTTTAAACTTAATTTTGCCGTTTTTTTCATATATATTTCTTGCTGGACAATTCTTTACACAAAGCCCACAATGAGCACAGTCTTCATTGACAATTAAGTCTTTTCCCACCAAAGGAAATATCCAAGGAGTGATAAACCTTACACATTCCATCAGCACCTTTAGTCTAATACCTGTTTTAAGCATTCGTTTTTCGCCATGGACCATTTCTCTACACATGATAGCTACCTTCTTAGTTGTTGCCTCATAGAGTTGTTTGGTAATCTTATCATCAAATTTAACCATCCAGTTGCTTCCTATGGAAAATACTCTCTCATAGAAAACTTCATAACCTTTTCTTGAAAGTTTCCTTATCATTGTCTTTGAAGCATTGTAATTAATAGGAGTCACTCCACCCGCAGTTCTAAAAATAAATACTTTTTTACATTTCACTTTTGGAAGGAGATGAATAAAATCACGTACAATATTAGGAATACCAAAGCCAATAACTTGACAACCAATTCCAACCAAATCGTATTTTTCAAGGTCTATTTTTAGATTGTTTTTAAGAATATCTTCAATACGTATTACAGTCACATTGTACTCATAATTAGAGAGTTCTTCATTGACCATGTTGGCAACAATCTCAGTATTTCCTGTGCCTGAAAAGTAATAAATCACAACTGATTTCATATAGTAACCCCCCTCCGTACTTTTTTCTTTTTTCTCATCATTAGTCTTGCAATAAGTGAAATAGGCATAGAAAATAACCACATTCCTAATAATACAAATTTTAATCTGGTTACACTACTTACTACTGTTACAAACGATGGTAGCATTGATGGGAAATCATTTAATAAAATTAGAATAATAATATTTTCCGTTACATCAAAAAATGCACGCAAATAAGCTATAGCCAGTAAAACATTCCACTTACTTTTTAGCATAGCTTTGCCCATGATGTATTTCAAAATATAATTCTGTACTATTGCAAAGCTGGCAATAAATATGAAGTCATCATATAAATATCTTACGTATATTGACCTACCCTCTACGCCCAAATTTTTAAACAGTTCAGACACATCGATAGCATTATATCCAAACCGCATATCCAGCATCTTTTTCCCATTACTATGAGTTAGAAAACCTGGTTCAATTTTTTCCATAATCATCAAAGTTGAAATTAAAATCAATATAACTAATAATCTAATCAAGTAAGTTTTACTAAATTTGGCGCTTTTCTTCATTTTACCCCTCCCCTTACTCTCAATTACTTGATAAAATTTGCTCACAATAGTATACTGACAGTATACTGATATACCGCCAGTATACTAACCAGTTATTTATTTGTCAATAGATGGGAGGGAGATTTTTTGAACAAATTAACAAGAAGCCAACGAGAACAGTTAGAGAGAGAAGAAGCCATTATTTCCAAGGCTGAAAAACTATTTTGCAAACAAGGATTTGAAAAAGTATCAATGGACAATCTAGCTAAGGAATGTGAATTTACTAAGAGGACCATTTATAGATACTTCACCTGTAAAGAAGACTTATTTTTTGCTGTTGCATTAAGAGGTTATAAGTGTCTTTTTGATTTGATAAAAGTCCAAAGTGAAAAAGGTAATACAGGCCTTGAAAAAATACGTTTATCTTACTATGCCTATTATGATTATTTTTGCAAATTCCCTGATATGTTACAATTAACAAATATGTGTGGAGTTATAAAATCTAACTCTGTAAGTATGAACATTCCTTATCGTGAGAAATTCGCAGATTTAGATAAATGCTTATTTGAAGGACTAATTAAGATGTTTCATGAGGGAAAAACCGACAGAAGTATTCGATCTGATTTAGAAATATCTATACTTGCCTTTTCTTCAATTTTTGTTGCTACAAGCTTTTTCCAAATGCTTTCTTTATCAGGCAATACCTATATAAATCATTTTGGTTTAAACAAGGAAGGATTTATAAAATTCACAATTGAAATGTTAGTGGATTCTTTGAGGAATAAATATCCTATAACGGAGTAAGTTGAAAACATAATCTTTTTATTTCTATGTTAATTATCAAGATTAAGTTTCTTGGAACTCACATAGAACTTGATATTAAAGAGAAACAGCACCCATCCGATAATAATTAGAGCTGTAATCTCTTAAATTCAAATTATTAACTTTATCCAGTAGCCCTAAAACAAAATAAGCACTTTGTGAAAGTGACTAGCACCAAATATAAAATTTGGACTATCTACTTTTACTCTAAGGATGCTTAGTGTTACAGACCTGAGCATTTCTTATTTATATTATATTAATTTTTTTATAAAAACAAATATATATTTTAACAATTTATTTGCGTTATGATAAAATTTAGAACACTATTATTAAGTCTAAAGCTAGTCGTATCAACAATTTTAAAAAAACCGCCGTTACTTGTGATACGGTTCACCGTAACATACATAACGGCGGTTTTCTAGCATGTATTCATCAGCAGTATTACCGATAATAAAGGATAGAGACAGTGTACCTGTCCCCTTGTCCCTCGAGTAAGTGTCCTAGAGATATTTAATGCAAAATGAAGCTGCTGAAGCCTGTGATGGAATACATCGCAGGCTTTTACATTTTAACAAATAGGCGCTAAAGTACTGTGCCGGACACCATAGATGATTGACAAGAGATATGTGTAAATGTATCATATGTTTTAATATTATGTCTTAAAAGTCCATTGCCAGGAAAACCTTGCTATTATACACTCCTTCAGTGGATTTTTGTTGCTTTTATAGGAGGAAGATGTTATGAGGCTAGCTATTTGCGATGATGAATCCTCACAAATCATATATTTAAAGGAACTTATCAATATTTGGTCAAAAAACTGTGACGAAATTATCCAGGTGCAAGCTTATGAGAGTGCTGAAGCATTTCTTTTTGCTTACGCTGAAAACAAGGACTTTGATATTCTGTTGCTTGATATTCAGATGAAAAATATGAATGGTCTTGACCTTGCTAGAGAGATCCGAAAAGACAATGAAACGCTTCAAATCATTTTTATCACGGGCTTTTCCGACTATGCTGCGGAAGGTTATGATGTTTCGGCACTGCACTATCTGATGAAGCCAGTGAATGAACAGAAATTTATGGATGTACTTGGTAAGGCGGCGGCTCGTTTGCAGACTCCAAGGCGTGCTATACTGTTCAAAAAAGGTAGCGAAAATATACGCATATTGGCTGATGACATATACTACGCAGAGGCGTTTTCACATTATGTAACTCTGCACATAAAAGGCGGAGAGGAAAGCTTTAATATGCGAATTTCTGATATGGAGAAACTGTTGGGTGAGGGATTCTTCCGTTGCCATAGATCCTATATTGTGGGTATGAAGCATGTTCGGCGGGTATCCAGAACAGCCATGGTACTTGATACGGGGAAGGAAATTCCCCTTTCGCGAGGGTTGTATGATGCCGCGAACCAAACGTTTATCAAATACTGTTAGGAGGTAGATAAATGATGGTTGGAATTTGGATCGCTGCATTATTTGCTGCGGCTATCTCTCTCACTGGAATAGTTTTTGCAGCAAGAGCATGGCTATATCGTTTTATAGACGGGAGAATTACAGTCTATCAAAACGACCTTTTAATAAAACACTATGAGGAAGTACAAAATATCTACCGAGATATGCGGGGCTGGAAGCACGACTATCATAACCACATCCAAACCATGAAGGCATACCGTAAACTAGGAGAAAATACAAAACTTGATGAGTATCTTGACTGCTTGGACAATGACCTGACAAGAGTGGATACGCTCATAAAGTCTGGCAATATAATGGTGGATGCGATTTTAAATTCCAAGCTTTCTCTTGCAAAAGATAAAAAAATCAATGTCAATGCCAAGGCAGTTGTTCCACTAAAATTATCCATATCGGAAATTGATTTGTGCATTATCCTTGGTAATCTATTGGATAACGCTACGGAAGCCTGCTTGAAGCTCATCAATGAAGATGACAGACATATTAGGGTATACATCGATATCAAGCGGGATCAGTTATATATATCTGTGACAAATACTTCGGGCGGAATTGTCCATAAGCAAATCGGGCGTTACTTAAGCATCAAGGACGGGAACCATGGCTTTGGTCTGATGCGGGTAGATAGGCTTGTCGACAAATATGGAGGCTATATAAACCGGAGGGATGAGGAAGGCGCGTTCTCCACTGAAATTCTCCTTCCCATATGAATATGCAATTGACGCAGCAAATCATGCAATTGGCGCAGTACAACACTTTTTGCAGACAGCTATGTTATACTCCTAATTGATGGAGGTGCTCATATGTACAAAACAAAACCAAGATATTCTCTAGGCTCTAATATTATGTATTCATTCACAATGCATTGGAAGGAAAAAAAATCCACGCTTGTTTTCTGCGGAATCAATATATTAATGGGCGTTTTCCTTCCGTTTACGGGAATACTCCTGCCAAAGCTTGTTATCGACGAGCTGACTCAAGGTGTTACTCCTGCTCATTTTTTGACTGTCGTGGGTGGGGTTTCTGCAATTCTTATCATACTTAACTATTTTAAAAGCTATACTGATGAAATAACATATAATTCTATTGGCACCATTGCTGTATATTCCTTGCAAGTGAAGTCAATGGCAAAACAAATGACCATGGACTATGAGCTCATGGAAGACCCTGACGTAAAAGTCCTGGGGGATAAGGCAGCACGTGCGGGGCAGTCTAACCACTCGCCAGCCAATAATATTCCAAGGACCATCGTAAGACTTGCCACGAACCTAATAGGATTTGTATTATACGGCAGTGTCATCACTTCCATTCACCCTTTGATATTGATTTTACTTAGCCTATCAGCTGTTATAAATTGGTGTTGTCTTTCGGTCGCCCGCAAATATGAGAAGGCAACAAAGGAAGAACGCTCTCTTCTCCATAAAAAGCTCCGATACGTATATAGCAGCATAAAGACTCAAGATGGCGGCAAGGATATACGCCTGTATTCCATGTCGGTATGGATAAAAGAGCTGTTTGACCATATTGTGGGTAATACTGAACATGCAGAAGGAAGAGTAGCAAACTGGAACATGCTTGCCCAACTGACAGACAGTGTTCTTATCCTCATCCGCGACGGCGCAGCCTATGCATTTCTAATATATCTGCTGCTTCAAAATAAGATTACATTGGGCGAATTTGTGTTTGTCTTCGCCGCCATTGGAGCATTTGCAGTGTGGGTATCAGATATAATACTGCAAACAAGTGAGCTAGTGCGGGCATCCTCGGATATGTCAGATATACGGCAGTACATGGATGTTCCGGATAAATCAAATACAAAATCCGGCGTCCAGCTTCCATCAGGTGAAATGCTCCCACCAGGAATTTCTCTAAAGGGTGTGGAATATACCTATCCAAAGGCTGAAATAAAAGCGCTACAGGATATAAACCTTGATATTAAGCCAGGTGAGCGCATCGCAATCGTCGGTGCAAACGGTGCAGGTAAGACTACCCTAGTCAAACTCATTTGCGGGCTGTATCGTCCTCAAAAGGGAAGCATTTCTGTGGGTGATATTGAGATTGATAAATATAGGAGGGATGAATATTTTACTTTGTTTTCAACTGTGTTTCAGGATATTCATCTTTTAACATGTGATATTGCAGGTAATATTTCACAGGCTCCCCCTAATATGACAGATTACAAAAAAGTGGATGAATGTCTCCGCTTATCGGGACTATATACAAAGGTTCAGACTATGTCCAATAAAGAGCGAACCATGCTTGTCAGGGAAGTCAACAATGACGCTATTGAACTTTCAGGTGGTGAAAAGCAGAAGCTGGCCCTTGCACGTGCATTATACAAGGACGCACCGATCATCATACTTGATGAGCCTACCGCTGCATTGGACCCTCTAGCTGAAAGCCAGATTTATCAAAAGTTCGCTGAGCTTACCAGGGGCAAAACCTCCATTTATATTTCACACCGGCTGGCTAGCACCCGTTTCTGCGACAGAATTCTGTTCATCGATAATCACGTTATTTCAGAGGTGGGAACGCATGATGAGCTCATGAAGCTTGGAGGCAAGTATGCCAATATGTTTGAGATTCAGTCGCAATATTATAAAAGTGAGGAGACAGTCAGATGAGAAATAAAAATGAAGGTAAGATAAGCTTCTGGGAAGCATGGAAACATACAAAACGGGGTTTTGGCATTATTAGGAGGTTATGTCCGTCCTATATGCCTCTCGCAGCTGTGAACTCACTGATAAACGCTGTGCAGCCCTTATTGGTTCTATACTTTTCGGCGCAGATACTAAATGAATTGTCAGGTAGACGCGATGTACATACAATAGTAATTTATGTAATCCTTATTACTGTCCTTACATTCATATTATCGATAATCCGTTCTGTTGTCTCCCGCGCTCTGGCAGTCATCGAAAGTACATTTCACCACAAATTACTGTTTTTCCATAGCGAACGTTATATGAATTTTGACTTTGAGCACGTGGAGAACAGTAAAACAAATGAAATGCTGGCTGATATCGAGGCAAAGATCAACGGAAACGGTCTTGGCATTCCACAGCTTTACTGGACGTTTCCCATTCTTGTACAGCGTTGTGCCGGGATTATTGTTTCATGCATATTACTCTTCGGCATGTTTGTATCCTCACGCACCTATATACAGAACTTTTTTACATCTCCAATGGCTACAGCAGCCTTAAGCGTCTTAATTATATTTGTTTTGATTTTTACCTTCAGGCTAAGGCAGCAGGAACAGGTTGTATTAAAAACCATATTTGAGCACAATCCAAAAACAAATAGTTTTTTCCATTATTATCATAAATATATTGAGTCCGGCAGAGCAGCAAAGGACATAAGGATTTATAATCAAAAGCCTGCCATCATGAATATTGCAAACTATTGGACGGATGCTACCCCTTGGCATGAGTTTTTCCATTTTGAGGGCAAGCTAGGAGGGCTTACAGCAGCAGGCAATGCACTTATAGGCGGCTGTGTGTATCTGCTTATCGGACTGCGTGCTCTAGCCGGAATGTATGGCATTGGGAGCGTGGTGCAATATGTGGGTGCAGTGACCAGTCTTGTGGAAAACCTCACAACCTTTATAAACGAATGTGGGGGCTTGATGTCAAATAGTAGATACCTTGCCCTGTTTTACCAATATCTTGACCTTCCAGATGATAAGTACAAGGGCTCTCTCACTACAGAAAAGCGTTCGGACAATGATTATGAAATCGAGTTTCGCAATGTTTCTTTTAAATACCCGGGCACAGATGCCTATGCACTAAAGAATCTCTCGCTTAAATTCGATGTTGGCCAGCGCCTAGCAGTAGTAGGCATGAACGGGAGTGGCAAGACAACGATGATTAAGTTGCTTTGCCGCTTGTATGACCCGACTGAAGGCGAGATAACACTAAATGGGATAAATATCAAGAAATATGATTACGCAGAATATATGAGTATTTTTTCAGTTGTATTTCAGGATTTTAAATTATTTTCATATACATTAGGGCAAAATGTGGCAGCCTCTGTTGATGTTGATGCAGCAAAAGCTGAAGGCTGCTTGCATAAAGCAGGACTTCATGGGCGTCTTAAAGATTTGCCCAAAGGGCTGGATACCTATCTATATAAGGGTTTCAATGAGAATGGCATGGAAGTGTCAGGGGGCGAGGCTCAGAAAATTGCATTGGCGAGGGCACTCTACAAAGGTGCGCCAATTATTGTCCTTGATGAACCTACATCTGCCCTTGATCCAATAGCAGAGTTTGAGGTGTATTCGAAATTTAATGAAACTGTAGGAAACAGAACTGCCATATATATTTCACACCGACTATCCTCCTGCCGTTTCTGTGACAACATTGCAGTTTTTCATGAAGGGCAGCTTGTTCAGTGGGGCAGTCATGAACAATTACTCGCAGACGCTGGAGGAAAATACTTTGAACTTTGGAGCGCACAGGCACAGTATTATAATTAAATTATTTGTGAGGTTATTTCATAAAGGTATATAATAGTCTAGCATAACAAACAGAAAAAATATTTCAAATTCTGGCAGTTGATTTTCGGTAATATCTCCTAGGATATTATTATGCTTGGAACTAGGAGGTATAAGTATGAAAATATGGCCTATCTTTAGAAAAGATCAACAGAAGACAGACAATTCAAATCAGGAACACCAAATACAAAAATAAGATATGCTGTTGAAAGTGTAAAATAAGTGCTAGGCACCAAAGTTATCCAGTTATAATACTGGCTTTAACTCTGGTCCCTGGCACTTATCAAAAAAACCTTCGTTACTTATGGTACGGTTCACCGTTCATTATTCTAAATCTACTGATGGTTTTTTAGAAGACCTTAAATTTATAGCCCTTGATGAATTCGATTTTAAATAATTGTCAAAATAGCACTTATTTAATGTTATCGGAGTTACAGGTCCATCATAAAAATCTTCTGCTTCTCCAATGACTTTACATCCAAATTTCGTTAACATCTTTACAGTTGCATCTCTTGCCTCAATATAAATTTCTTCAGTATAAGAATTAAAAATTTCTTTTAATGAAAATATTGCTATCTTCTGACCAATGCCTATACCTCTTAATCTTTTATCAACAGCAAATCTTCCCCAATGCCACTTATCTTTCTCTTTCCACGCTGCTGCTACCCCAATAATATCCTCACCTACTCTTGCACACCACCAAATTGGTTTTAAGCTATCATCAACCGGAACCAATTCTGTTGGGATACTTTGCTCATTAGTAAATACCTCCGTTGCTAATTTAATTGCCTCTGTCATATAATTTTCTGAAATTCTTTCTATTAAGATTCTAGAATCATTCTTATTAAGATTGTTTTTTAGTGCAAGAATGCGAAATGCTCTAAAGGCTCTTATAATATCTTCTGTCTCCTCACTATCTCCTAAATTTAAAATTTCACTAATAAATTTATTTGCTTTATAATCTCCTTGATTTATAGCTGCAATTCCTAATGGAAGAATACAAATGTCTTTCATCCTATTATCAGCTTCAGATTTCTTCAGTTCTAAATAACCTTTAGTTTCTAAATTATTGATTATTCTACTTAGTGAAGCCTTATCAATACCTAAATTTATTAGTAATTCATAAAAAGGAGTTTTCCCGTTTTGTTTTAGGTAGTTTAATATGTGAGCTTGAGCAAGTGTCATATCAGAATTTAAGCAATTACGATTAAGTAAACCTAATTCTCTCACAATTAATCTTACCTCTTTTCTAATTATTTCTTCTTTACTCATATTCGCCTCCATAATTGTTGATATTATCAACAATTATACTTTATTTTCATTTTTGTAGCAAGTGAAGAACTATGAGTCAGTTCTATTTTTATATTCACAAGATTTATCATCAGCCTCCTTCTTGAAACAAAATAAGAAGAAGAGCCTCCTCAAGATATTTATGAAAATTTATATCAGGTTTATTAAAAGGTACCTCAATATACTAAGGTTAAGAATAACATACTATTTATAGAAAAATAAAAAGATAAGCCACTGAAGTGACTTATCCTTTGGTGCATTCTAAAAGAAGATTCCGAACTATGTTATATTTACAGATATTAAGACAGTGTTAATTATCCGCCGTATAGTTATCTTGTTAGTCAGCTCTATAAATTCTACTTTTCTTTTAACATAAAATATTGACGACGTACTTTCATGTAGCTGATTCCACAAAAAGCACACATAATTAGTGGAAGCAGTTTAATAATGACAAATGGTGTTTCAAATAAAAACGCTTTCCAAAACAGTGACGGCTCCATATCCCAAAGGCCTTTAGTTGCATATAACCTTGAATTGTCGTATATCATAAAGCTAATGATTAAAAGCATAACTGTTGATGTTAGTAAATAGTTCATTAACCGCTTATAATAAAATATATTTGATTCACGATCTGAGAAAATATCCTTGTGCCCGTCATCCGGTTTTTGCCAATATTGAATGCTGCCAAATCGTGAACCTTTTATATGTTTCCAGCCGAAGTCTTCGTATATTGTTTTGTATTCTTGAAACTTTTCTACCGGCATGTAATTTTGATAATCCAATCGTATAACATAATCCTGATTGATCTTTTTAAATGTATATACTCCTAATCCGCTAATATTTGTGCAGAGATACCCCATTTGTAATTGCTTATTCAACCATTTCTCTTCCTCAATAATATTGAAAAACAGTTTAACTTTCTTCATCTAACTCATTCCTTTCATACAGGGATATAATATTGAGTAATCTTTCTCGTTCAATTTCTAAAATTTCCATTCCTTTATCTGTAATTTTATAAACCTTTCTTCTGTCAGTTCCGTCACTCACCGGCTCAATCCAACCGTGTTTGTTTAGATTTTCAATGGCACCATACAAAGTTCCGGCAGCTAATATGACAGTACCTTTGCTCATTTGTTCAATCTTTTGCATAATTGCATACCCATGAAGCGGTTGGCGCAAAGCTAATAAAATGTAATGCATGGTTTCTGATAATGGTAACAAGTTATGTTTCATATTCTCACCTACTATTCAGTTTAACTATTTAGTTCAACTGAATAGTATTATACTACTGTTCAACTGTATAGTCAAACTGAATAGTGGCACTAATTTTTTTGTATCAAGCTTATAAGAGGAAATAAAAGGATAAGCCACTGGAGTGACTTATCCTTTGGTACGTTCTAAAAGAGGATTATTCATTTAATTTAACTGAAAATTATAAGCTATTATGATTGAGGCTGTGTTTAAATATTCAAGTAAAACTATGACTATTGACTGTTATTCCACTGGGCTATAAAATCATTTATCTTATCACTTGGCATAGCCATTCCATATCCATATTTTCCAAATATATTTGTGGCACCTCCGAGATTTATTCCGACAATTTCTAAATTCTTATTCATTACAGCACTGCCACTACTTCCTTTATTTATATAAGCAGAGTGCTTAATCATTTTATATCCCATATCTTCAGTATCGTCATTAAATTTTATAAGGCTTCGGGATGTAACTTTCCCATATGTTATCATATTTCTTTCTTCACCATATGGGCTACTAATAGCCACCACTTTATCTCCATATTGAGGCGGCTTGTCTGCTATATCAAGAGCGTTCAAATTAGCATCAGATTTAAAACTCAAAATTGCTAAATCGTATTTTTCATCATAATACTCAACGTTTGCAAATGGAAACTGTTCGTAATATCCACTTATTCTAATGTATTTAGCCTTTGTTGATATATATTCACGATAATTAGGCTCATTATAGGCAAGTGCAATAAATTTTGAATTATTTAACGGGTTCACCGCATGATAAGCAGTAAGAACATAATATTTATTCCCTGTATGCTTAAATATCACCCCACCAAATCCAGTTGAATACCCAATACTCTCTTCCCTTTGAGTCTGTTTGATAATTTCAATATTTGCCGATAGTATTTCATCTGATATTTTTCCACTTATCTCTGTGTATACTCTATGCTTACAAAAGTACGAATATAGAAATGGGTATATAGCTAAACAGGCAATAATACAAATCATCACTATGCACACAATTTTTATGCCTTTTTTATTCATAGTATTCCCCCATAATTCAATCATTCATTGAATTTTAAAACTAAGGTCTCATATCCTTGAAGCATCAATTCTCCAATAATATTTTCTCCTGTGTACATATTCAACATATGTTTTAGCAATTTTATCTTAACCTTCTCTGATGAATAATTGAGTATGAAGATAAATTTATCACTATCTTTTTGGCGTACTGCGAGCTCACAACTATCCGGTAATTCAACCAAATTTTCGTAAGGGCTCTTAACTCCAAGCTTTTGCAAGAAAATTTTCGCAGTATCAGCGGTAAAGGCTCCGCCAAAATAATATGTATATCCTTTTCCAAACTTATTCTTTATTAATGCCGGTGTTTCTTTGTAGTAGCTGCTAATGTATTTACCCACTACTTCTGAGCTTGTACCTATTGGAGCCAGCAAATCGTTGAATACAGCAGCCTCAAGCTTTGTTTCTTCCCATTCAACATAAACTTTTCCATCATCCGGTGCAACTATTGAGTACTCAATAACATCTGTGCCGGTCAATGCGGAAACCAGTCCGGGAAGATAATCCATAACACATTTTCCATTAATATCTTTATATCCTGTCCTGCAGCCCATAACCAATATGCCGCCTTGCTCAACGTATTCCTCAAGAAGCTTAACCCTATGCTCAGTTAAAATTACCGCATGCGGGTAGAAAAGAACCTTGTATTTTTTCAAGTCTTGTATAGCTGTATTTTCTCCAAAGTAAACATAATCCATAGGTGTATGCGTAACCTGAGCAGCTTGAAACAGCCCCCATTGGCTTGTTCCGTCTACTCTGCCATGCCAAACATCTAATTCTGAATCCCATATATTATCATAATCCTTAAGAACGCCAACTTCTGCCTGATATGCTGCTCCTGCAACAGGATTTAACTGTCCAATTTTTTCATGGATCTGTTTTACTTCCCTTAATCTTCTATTTTCACGTCCTGAATAGTCTAAAATGCCATGCCAGTAAATCTCAGTGCCCACGGTGCAAGTACGCCAGCGGAAATAGCTAATATAATCAGCTCCATGAGCAATGCTTTGCATTGTCCATAATGTTATTTGCCCCGGTCTTGGAGTAGGTGCACCCATCCATGTATTCCAGCCGTTTGCTCCGGATTGCTGTTCCATAATACCAAAGGGCTCTGAGATGGACCTTACTTCTGAAAGATGCTTGCTCCAATTTCTGTCCTTCATAGTATCCTTTTCATTATAAGAATCTACTAAATAAGAGAAATTGGGATATGAATCATACATCATGAAGTCCAGGCTTTCTCTTGTCAACCTGTGACTATCAAGATTGCCGAAAATACCGTTTGTGGTAATAAAGTCATCCTTTTTTACATACTTCTTTATAATATCTGCCTGCAGCTTTGCAAAATTGCAGGCACTGTCAGAAACAAATCTTTTATAGTCTAAAACATGGTGAGGATTTGTATCACTAATGGTCTTTCTTGGCACATAAACCTCTCCCCAGGCTATATATGTCTGATTCCAAAACACAGTCCCCCAGGCCTTATTCAACTCTTCTATTGTTCCGTATTTCTTTTTCAAGAAATTACGAAAGGCTTTTGTATCACTTTCTGAATAAAAAACGTTTACTTCGCAATTTATTTCATTATCAATCTGCCATCCAATAACTGAAGGATGCGGACCATAGTGAGACGCTATTCTTTCAGTGATATTTCTGCAGAATTCCTGATATACAAGTGAATTATAGTTATAGTGCCTTCTTGCTCCATGCCTATAGAGTGTCCCATCAATTGTTGCATTTAGAACCTCCGGATATTTGTCTGTCAGCCATGAAGGCGGTGTTGCTGTAGGTGTACAAAAGATTACTTTCATTCCAACCTTTTGTGCTAAATCTAAAAATGAGTCAAAAAATTCGTAGGTGAACTCCCCTTCTTTTGGCTCTATTTTATTCCATGCAAATTCAGCTATTCTGACAACTCTTATGCCGGTTTCCAGCATTGTTAATAGATCCTTTTCCCACATGCTTTTGTCCCAGTGTTCAGGATAATAACAAACACCAAGCACCACATTTTCTCCATTTAATAAATAACTCATATTTTCCCTCCATTTTTTAGGTTATATTAACCCTAGTGATAATTCATCATTAAATCCTAAAATTGCAGTGGTATCCAACTTTTTTTATACTAAAATAATATCAATTATCAACATGGTATTCAATGTTTAGATGTATGGTGGCTAGTCCACATTTTCATAGAATCAATAACTTTAAGATCCGATGTGCTGCTAATTTAATTACCTTTATCAGTCTACAATAGGGGTTATTGAATTATATTCCTCATTATATTAGATAAGGAAATACTGAATATTGCCCAAAGTATAAAGGATAAGCCACTGGAGTGACTTATCCTTTGGTATGTTCTAAAAGAAAATTGTGTATTATTAAAATCAAAACATTATTTCAACGTTTCTGTTCTTATTTGCCCAAGTTATTCTATCATCAACTTTACGCACTAATGAGTAGCAAACAGGTTCGAAATACTTTAACCAAAAATCACTTCCATTAATGTTTTGTGACTCAAAAACTACTGCGCACCTCTTATAACCATCATTCAAAGCTTCTTCAATGACCTTTTGAAGTATGGCCTTTGTAATTCCATACCCCCTAAACTCTTCTTTCGTATATGTTTCTCCAACGCTGATTGTTGCTTCATCAGAAAGAATTTGAGCATCATTTGATTTCTTTTTGCTTACCTCCATTATTGACACTACTTGCTCTTTACAAATTCCAAGCCATATAGCATTATCAGGATTTTTCAGCCATTCACTAACATCCTTACAATTTTCAATATTAATCATGGGTACGTAAATCGGTGAACTTGCCATATGTCTTTGTAAGCCAATTAACAAATCAATAACTGATTCAATATTATCGTTCTTAAATTTTCTTATTTCTATATCACTATTAATATTTCCAGGTAATAATTCTAAGCTCCTTACTGCATCAATTACATGCATTCCAAAACCATTTCTAAACCACAAATCTATTGCTTCGTTATCATGTGATATTATAGTTATTGCATGTGTTAGACAACCGTTTTGAACCCAACTCGCTGATGCTTTTTCATACATTGCTCTATATGTTTTAATCCTATTTCTCCCTATAGACACATGTGCCCATTCAGGACAATAAATACCTCTCTGAGTGCCCTTGAAATTTGGTACCGGAAGCCCTGTTAAATAACCAATAACTTCACCGTTATCAACTGCAGCTACTCCAAGAGATTTCTTATGTATATTCTGAAGTAAAGATAAAATTATTTCTTTTTCCTCATATCTTTCCGGAAGTATATTAAACTTTTCTCTTGCTTGCTTATAATACTTGGTAAACAGTTCAGCTGCAGACTCCAGATGATTTTCATTTAGCTCAACTACTTTTATTTTAATCCCTTCTTTCAATTTACATCTTATATTAACGATATAATGTAGACTATCCACCCTGATAATAATGCAACAACAGCGCCAATCATTGTTCCTATTACAGCGCCCCTTACATGATGCCAGGGATTTCTATATTCTTTATCCATGTCCTCAGTTCCAGGTATCCTTACTCTCTCACTATGGCAGAAAATACCCATATCCAGTACTATCATATCGTAAATGTTCACCACAAAAAATAATATGAATACATGGAAATATGCAGCTGTAAAGTTTTTTGCACCAGAGTAATATGCGACTATAGCTAGTACAATTACAAAAATCAATACTGCAATTAACTTAATTGATAAATGTCTTTTTTCTTCTGCTTGAATAGTATCTTTATACTGTGGCAAATTTTCTACTCTTTCTCTAATTTCTTTAGGGTAAGACATGATATGCTTAATAGGGTCTTTATAGAGAGAAGGTAATATAATTAACGTAAAAACTATGCAGGAAATAACACATTCCACAAATAAAACCATTTTATCAGCTCCCTTCGAAAGTGGACATTAAATTACTATTAATACTGAACTTTATAGATCTACTTCGATCCCTAATGTTCGACACTTCTCCAAGGCTTCTGCTTGTCCGTTAATTGCAGCCTTTTTGTACCATTCTTCGACTTTATCAGTATCCTTTTCAACAACAACGCCTTCAGCATAAAATAACTCTGCAAGATTATTCTGAGCATCTCTATC
>JAEZDX010000123.1 GCA_023417975.1 Bacillota bacterium | reverse complement strand
CTCTTCGTCTATTTCCATGAGAGTACCGAGACCGTCGCAGTGATCACATTTTCCCCAAGGAGAGTTAAAGGAAAACATTCTTGGAGCCAAATCTTCAATACTTATACCGCAGTCCGGGCAGGCAAATTTTTCGCTGAAAAGAATATCCTCTCCATCGATAACATTAATTATAACAAGCCCTTCTGCCAATTTAAGTGCAGTTTCCAATGAATCTGCCAATCTTCCTCTAATATCCGACTTTACTACCAATCGGTCAACAATAGCATCAATAGTATGTTTTATGTTCTTTTCCAGCTTTACTTCATCTTCTGAAAGGTCATACATAATCCCGTCTATTCTTGCTCTTACAAAACCGTTCTTTTTTATGTTATCTATTACTTTTTCGTGTTCCCCTTTTCTTCCTCTTATAATGGGAGCAATAACCTGTATTTTGCTTTTTTCAGGAAGTTCCAGAACTTTATCTACCATCTGATCTACGGACTGCTGGCTTATCTCCTTACCGCACTTTGGACAGTGAGGAATTCCTATTCTTGCATAGAGCAGTCTTAAATAGTCGTAAATTTCAGTAACTGTACCAACTGTTGAACGCGGATTTCTGTTCGTAGTCTTCTGATCAATGGATATGGCCGGTGAAAGTCCTTCTATATAGTCCACGTCAGGCTTATTCATTTGTCCAAGGAATTGCCTTGCATAGGCGGAAAGTGATTCCACGTATCTTCTTTGTCCTTCGGCGTAAAGTGTGTCAAAAGCTAATGAAGATTTTCCCGATCCCGACAGTCCCGTGAAAACAACAAGCTTATCTCTTGGTATTTCCAGATCCACATTTTTCAAATTGTGGACCCTTGCACCCTTAATCTTTATTTTATCCCTCATGTACTTCACCCTCAATTCTAATTCTTTGAAATTTTGTTCAGCTTCTTTCTAAGCTCGAATATCAAATCTCGAAGCTGCGCTGCCCTCTCAAACTGCAAGTCCTTGGAAGCCGCCCTCATCTCTTTTTCATAATTCTCTATAGTCTTTTCTATATTCTCTTTTGTGCTCTCCAAAGCTTCTTCCATAGTGTTATACTGCACACCTTCCTCAGATACCTTAGAGATTTCAAGAATGTCTCTTATTTGTTTCATAACCGTAGTTGGGGTAATTCCGCGCTCTTCATTATACTGCATCTGTATTCCGCGTCTTCTGTTAGTCTCGGATATTGCTTTTTTCATGGAATCCGTCAGTACGTCTCCATACATGATAACCTTGCTTTCACTATTTCTGGCAGCTCTTCCTATAGTCTGTATCAAGGAAGTTTCGGAACGCAAAAATCCTTCTTTATCTGCATCCAAAATAGCAACCAATGCAACCTCCGGTATATCCAGACCTTCTCTAAGCAGGTTTATTCCTACCAGTACGTCAAAATCGCCCTTTCTCAAATCCCTTATTATTTTCATTCTCTCTATTGTATCTATATCGGAATGCAAATAGGTTGTTTTTACATTAAGCTCCTTCATATACTTGGTAAGATCTTCGGCCATTCTCTTTGTCAGCGTAGTCACTAGTACTCTAAAGCCTTTGGCCACCGTATCCTGTATATTGGCATAAAGATCATCTATTTGTCCTGACACAGGTTTAACAATAATTTCAGGATCCAAAAGTCCTGTAGGCCTTATAATCTGCTGTGCTACACATTGAGAATGCTCGAATTCATACTTTGCCGGAGTCGCGCTTACAAACAGTATTTGGTTAATCTTTTTCTCAAACTCATCAAACTTTAATGGTCTGTTGTCAAAAGCAGAAGGCAGTCTGAAGCCATAATCCACCAATGTGTTCTTTCTCGACCTGTCTCCAGCATACATAGCTCTTACCTGAGGTAGTGTAACGTGACTTTCATCGATGAATATCAAGAAATCGTCGGGAAAATAGTCAATTAAAGTTTGAGGCGGTGATCCGGGATCTCTTCCATCCAAAATTCTTGAATAGTTTTCGATACCGCTGCAATAGCCAACCTCTCTAATCATTTCTATATCAAAGTTAGTTCTTTGCTTTAATCGTTGTGCCTCCAGCAGTTTATCTGCCGCTGTAAGCTCTTTCAGCCTTTCTTCCAGCTCATCCTCAATTTTTTTGATAGCCAATTCCAACTTGTCTGCAGAAGTGGCAAAGTGAGATGCCGGGAATATGGAAACATGCTTTAACTCCTTAAACAATTCACCGGTAAGCACGTCAAATTCTCTTATTCTGTCTATTTCATCCCCAAAAAATTCTACCCTTATTCCTTTTGTATTTGAGTTTGCCGGTACTATGTCCAGTACATCCCCTCTAACTCTAAAGGTACCTCTGTGAAAATCAATTTCATTTCTTTCATATTGTATTTCAACAAGCTTTTTTATTATTTCATCTCTATCCTTCTGCATTCCCTGCCTTAAGGATAAGGTCAGCTTTTTATATTCCTCAGGATTACCGAGACCGTATATGCAGGACACTGAAGCTACTATAATTACATCTTTTCTTTCGAACAAAGCAGAAGTAGCCGAGTGTCTTAGTCGCTCAATTTCATCATTGATGGATGCATCCTTTTCGATATATGTATCCGTCTGAGGTACGTAAGCCTCCGGCTGATAATAGTCGTAATAAGACACAAAGTACTCAACGGAATTATCAGGGAAAAAGTCCCTGAATTCGGAGCAGAGCTGAGCAGCCAAAGTTTTATTGTGTGCCAATATTAGTGTTGGCTTCTGTACTCTCTCAATAATGTTCGCCATGGTAAATGTCTTACCCGAACCTGTTACCCCCAGCAGCGTCTGATAAGTATGCTTATCCTTTATGGACTGTACGAGACTATCTATAGCCTGGGGCTGGTCTCCGGTAGGTTTAAAGCTTGATTTAATCTTAAATTCTCCCATACCACCATCTCCGTATTAACAAATTTGTAATAACTAGAAACTAACTATTCAAAACATCCATTATGATTATATCCTAATTTTTCAATAAGTAATCACATGTACGAATATTTGTTCGATGTTATTATTTTATACTTAGTCATTTTATATGTCAACATATTCCTATATAATTTAAAATTTCTATAGCTTATTTTATTCCAATTAATTTTTATAGTCCACAAGTAAGTTATGGCAAAGTCCGAACAAGTTAGCGCAGCATAAAAAAACCGAAGTTCGGATATAAAAGGTGTGTGTTTACACATCTATACCAAACTTCGGTTCATCTATGAATATTTGTCCTATTAATTGCCAAATCCTATTATAATTCAGCTTTTGAAACCACTATTTATCATCCTTGTTTTCATCATCGTCATCTTGCTTTTCCTCATGGGAATCCTGCTTCTCTGAAGGATTTTCTTCATCGATTTTGTCCAAGAAATCCTTGAACTTCATATCGTCATAGGCTACTACAGTGCTATCCTTTGGCACATGCCTAGGTACGAATACTACTCCTAAACGCTGACCTGCAGCGAAATTGCCATAGTCGAATTGCCTTTCTGTACCGTCTACTTTTCTAATTCTAACTACAATTTTATTTATTGTCTGCTTAATGCTTTCAACAACGTCATTTTCATCATCTATTTTTATATTATTGATCTCAGTCAGCGTATCACCTGATTTTATCCCCATTACAGCTGCAGGTGAATTCGGTGCCACCTCCAGTACCATGATACCTTCAGTTTGGCTTACATATTTAGGTTCATTCTTCAATTCCATGTAGCTCTGCACCCTTAACATAAACTCATGAGCCAGCGGTGCAAAAATAACTACAAATACCTTCAATATGAGTCCGAAGGCAGCAAGCTGGGCAACACCTGTTAAAACAACGCCATATATGAAAATTCCTATACCAGAGCTCACAGCCTTTTGTCTTTTTGTTCTTGTGAAGGTAATGGAGCTATAGCCCAACATGGCATAAAAAGGTGCCATATATATTGCTGCGTTCTTTAACATGGATTGTGCATAAGGTAAATTTATAAAAGGCCACCCATCAGGAGTATATATGGAGGTAGTATCCGCAGCCCCACCGGAGCTCTGATTTATTAAAGTCAAAAGTATTATAACAATAGGTATGGGCCAATATCTTTTAAAGGCAAAACCACCTGCAATCTTACCATTGCTATTTGTAAATACAGGTATTGCTCCTCGGTGTCCATCCACACTTACAAGCAGACCTTCAACTACGTGCAGTATACCTACCAAGGTCATTAAGGCTGTTATATCTATATGCAGCGCACCATTCATAGCCGGTTTTCCGTATACAAGCACCGAAAAGTCGTTAACAATAAGAGACAACGCTCCTATTATGGCACCTGAGTATGAAAAACAAATAAATCTTGGCTTAAGAAACATTAACAATATTGAAAATATAAAAATCATATATATTCCGGAATTCTCATCAAATAAAACTCCGAAATATGAGAGTATTACGCTTCCCAAGACACCTCCGAAAATACCGAGCACAATCTGGGAAGCAGTAAGTTCAAGGGGAGAATTGATATTCTCCCCGATTATTGCTTTTTGCATTGCTGAAGTCTTCCTGTTCTGAAAATAAAGGATCAGAGCTAGAATTATCAATGTTGGAGCGATTGACGGATCCACTATTGCTGAAGCTGCTGCCTTAACTGTATATATTGCTAAATCCATTAATTAAATATCCCCCTTATTTCAATTTATCTTTTATTACCTCCAAAGCCTTGTTAAACTGAGGATCCGCAGCTCTATCATTTGGTTTTTCAGCCAATTCCTTAGGATACTCCACTACTATATCCGGATTTATGCCTATCTTATCGATATTTTCACCGTTAGGAGTATAGTATTTTGAAATAGTAACCTTAAGCGCTGTTCCGTCGCCAGTATTGATAATAGTTTGAACTACTCCTTTTCCAAAGCTCTTTGTACCTATTAAAGTACCTATCTTATAATCTCTTACAATTCCCGAGAAAATTTCTGAAGCACTGGCAGTTCCGCCATCAATAAGCACTACAAGCGGCATGCCCTTAAGAAGCTCTCCGCCTTTGGCTTTGCTTACGTCTTCCTGCCCTGCTTTATTCTTCTGTGAAACAATTACCTTTCCTTTATCAATAAACTGTGAGCTTATATTTTCACAAGTTTCAAGCAGCCCGCCCGGATTTCCTCTTAAATCCAGTATCAAGCCCTTCATGCCCTTATCCTTTAAAGCTTTAGCAGCTGCAATAAAGTCTTCATCCGTCTTTTCATCCCACATAGACAGTTGAACATACCCTATATTACCTGACAGCATCTCGGATTTTACTGTTTCTATATTTATTTTTGCTCTCTTAACCGTAACTTGGAAGCTTCCTTTGCCTTCCCTGAAAAGTGTAATTGATACATCTTCTCCTTCTTTACCCTTCATCATAGAAACTGCTAAATCCAAGTCCTTACCTGAAACGTCCTTGTCATTAACTCTTGTAATAACATCGCCGGTTATAATTCCTGCTGCCTTTGCGGGGGACTTATCGAAAGGAGCTATAACCGTTATTTTATCATCCTTAATTCCTACCTGAAGCCCAACTCCAACATAGGCTCCTACAGTACTTGTGTTAAAATCCTCATACTCTTTTTTATTCATAAATACAGTATACGGGTCCTGAAGAGATTCTGCCAATCCTTTTATAGCCCCTTCTACCAATTTATTTTCGTCTATATCCTTATAATAATACTTCTCCAAAAGCTGCTTTATGTCAAAAAGCTTTTTATATTGAAGAACACCGTCGTATTGGTCCAAAACCTTGGCAACATCCGGATTATCTCCTTCTGCAGCCCTTAAGTCCTGTAGCTTTTTATAATCCTCTTGGGTGACAGCCACCTTCGCACCAGTAGTGATAGCCACCCTGTTGCCCACATACACAGAACATAAATTTGTGAAGATAAATATAAAAACAAGAAGCAATATCTTGTTTCTTCTGCTCATGCCGCGGCTATCCTTTCCTTTAAATAAACCATTGTTTCTCTCATTTTCTTCATTAAACTGCATTTAATACACCCCTATTCTTATCAGTACAGTGGATACTTTTATATTTTATGCCTTTTTCAGAAGTAATTATGCAATTGGCAGAAATATACTATGTACTTCTTATATATCTCAAGCTTTTTTGACTTTCCGGTAAAGTATAAGGGCTGCTTTTTACAGCGGCCCCTTTAATCCTTTTAAAGTCATTATTTATTTTAGCACTAATATTTTAAATAATCCATATATTATTTATTTCACATAATAACTAATTGGATTTATAGTTTCTCCATTTGGTTTTCTTATTTCAAAATGCAGATGCGGGCCTGTGGAAAGTCCGCTGTTGCCTGATGTTGCTATAGGATCACCGCCTTTTACCTTTGCACCTTCGGAAACCGATATAGCTGAGAGATGAGCATATAGGCTTATTATATCCCCATGATTAATCATAACTACATTTCCGTAACCGCTCATTGTTCCGGCATAAACAACTTGTCCATCTTTTAATGCATATATTTTAGTTCCTACGTTAACACCTATATCGATGCCGCTGTGAAATTTATTTACCTGAAGAATAGGATGAAATCTGTTGCCGTAGGGTGAGGTTACTGTATACGCTTTTCCTGTAACACAATAAAGCTTTCCATTGGACACTACCTTTACAGCCTGAAGTGCCTTAATTTTGGCTGCCAGCTCTTTTGACTCGGCTTCTTCTTTTTCCACCATCTTCTCATATTCCTTTTTATTTTTCTGCAGCTCACTCATATATTGCTTTTTAGCATCACTTTGCTTGTCTAAAAGAGACATTTTATCTTTACTTTCAGACTGAAGTCCCAATAAGTTTGTCTTCTTTTTCTCCAGCTCTTGCTTTTTTGTTTCAAGCTGCTTCTTATTATTTTCTAAAGCTTCTATAAGCTGCTTGTCCGAGCTTGCAATTTTCTCTATCAAAACTACTCTTTCAACTAAATCCGTAAAACTCTTTGATCCAAAAATAATATTTATATATCCCATAGAGCCGCTCTTATACATGGCTCTTATGCGTTCTTCCATAAGCTGCTGCTGCTTATCTACTTCAACAGCTTTATTTTGTATATCTGTATTTAACTTGACTATATCCCCAGAGGTCGCATCTATATTATTTCTTATCTTGTCTAGATCTCCAGCTATGCTATTCATCTTTGAGTCCAAAGAATTGATTTGAGACTGCGTATCCTTCTGAGTATTTTCAATTTCTTTTATTTTATCCTTATTTTCAGTTATGTTTTTATTTTTATCGTTGAGCTTGTTTTGATTGTCCTTTATTTCGTCTGCAAAGGTGTTTATACACAATGACAAAGATAGAATCCCAGCTAATAAGAAACTTATCCCCCGCTTCATAGAAACCTCCCTAATTTACATATAAATACTCAAATCATGGCGCCCAAAAGGACCCCATGATTTGTAATGTTCTGAGTTATATAAGCTAAACCGCCAAGAACTTTCTTAAGGCTATAATACTGCCTATTGCACCTATAGCTGCTCCTACTAAGGAAAACTGCCATAACAGTGTATTAATAACATAGGAGGAGTTAACCAAGTTAAGTGTCATTGTCATCGGCATATTTAACAGTTTACCAAGTACAAGCTTATAAATTGAATATAAACCTATATTGGATACTATTCCCCCGATTAGCCCTATAACCATACCTTCTATTACAAAAGGCCATCTTATGAACCAATCGGTAGCTCCTACAAATTTCATTATGCCTATTTCACGCCTTCTTGCAAACACAGCAAGTCTTATAGTGTTTCCTATAAGAAACAGAGAAACCCCCACGAGCAGTACAAACATTGATAAACCTATCCATTTTACTGCCTTTGACAGCGAAATAATTATTGAAACAAGATCTCTGTCATTTTTAACTTCATCGATGCCGCTCATATCTTTAACTCTGTCTTCAACCTTGCTTGCATATTCCGGAGCCTTTAATCTAACTATAAAAGAAGCCTGCATTGGATTGTTTTCATCAGTATATCCGCTAAGAAGCTCTTTATTCTTATCTCCCATCATTTCCTTGAACTTTTCAAGAGCTTGATCTACACTTTCAAAGGTTACAGATTCAACCTGGCTGTCTTGCTTTAAAGCATTTTCTATGTCCCTTTGATCCATCATGGTTATATCTCTCTTTAAAAAGACCTTTATTTCAACCTGATCAGAAACTGATTCCATTAATTTATTTGCATTACTCATAACAAGCAAAAATATACCAAAAATAAATAATGTAGCAGCTACTGTAATCACTGAGGCAAAACTTAAAGTAGCATTTCTTCTCAAGCTCTTTGAAGCATCTGCAGCAAAATACTTGAACGTATTAATCTTCATATCCGTATTTCCCCCTTGCCTCATCCCTAGCTATATTTCCCTTTTCTATTGCAACAACTCTTTTTTTCATAGTATCAACTATATCTTTAGCATGGGTAGCCATCAAAATGGTAGTTCCTGCCCTATTTATGTCATTCAGTGTATTCATTATGTCCGATGCTGTATCCGGATCAAGATTCCCCGTAGGCTCATCGGCAATCAATATTGTGGGATTATTAACAAGAGCTCTTGCAAGAGAAATTCTTTGCTGCTCTCCTCCGGAAAGCTCATTAGGAAACTGTTTGAATTTTGATGAAAGCCCTACTAGCGAAAGTGCTATAGGAACCTTCTTTTTTATATCTCTATAGGGGGCTTCAATTCCCCTCATTG
>JAEZDX010000090.1 GCA_023417975.1 Bacillota bacterium | reverse complement strand
ATGTATGGATATACTCACCTCCTTTACAAATACGGATAATATAATAGTGGATGAAAATATTACGAAATTTTCTGTAGTTGGATTAGGAATGAAGAATACATCAGGGGTAGCGGCAAAGATGTTTAAGCTATTTTGTGATAATAATATTGAAGTTAAGATGATAACCACATCAGAAATAAGAATAACATGTTCCATTAGAAGAGAGGACGAGCTAAAAGCAATAGAAATAGTGGGTTGTGCATTTGAACTGAAAAACTGATTATGGAGGAGAGTAATATGAAATTTTTTGGTACTGCAGATGTTATTGAGAATGAATTGACCATTGGCGGGGTTAAGTGTACGGATTTGGTGAAGGAATACGGTACACCGCTTTATGTGTTTGATGAAAAATTAATAAGAGATAATTGTAAAAGATATATCAATGCATTCAAGGCAGGAGGTTCAGGCAACAGAGTTGCTTATGCCGGAAAGGCTTTTCTCACATTGGCGCTTTGTAGAATTGTTCAGGAAGAAGGCCTCTGGTTGGATGTAGTGTCGGGAGGTGAATTATATACTGCCTATAAGAGTGGATTTCCAATGGATAAGATATATTTCCACGGTAACAACAAAACTGTTGAAGAGATTGAGATGGGGATACGACTTGGAGTTGGTAGATTTGTAGTAGATAACTTTTCAGAAATAGAATTTATAGACAGTATAGCAGCAAAGTATAATAAACTTCAAAAGATAATGCTGAGAATAACACCTGGTATAGAAGCTCATACTCATGATTATATAAAGACAGGTCAGATAGATTCAAAGTTTGGGTTCACAGTTTTGAATAATTATACAATGAAAGCTGTGAAAAAGGCAATTGAACATGATAATGTAGAACTTGTGGGACTTCACTGTCATATAGGTTCACAGATTTTTGACACTGAGCCGTACAAGGATGCCGTTGATATAATGCTTTCCCTTATAGATAATATATACGAAGAGACGGGATATATGATTAGTGAACTGGATCTTGGCGGCGGCTTCGGCATCTACTACAAATCCGGGGATGCACCAAAGAACATTGAACAATTTTGCAACATTATTTTAAAGCAATGTGAAGATAAATGCAAGGAGCTCTCCGTTAATCCGCCTATACTAACAATCGAACCGGGAAGGTCGGTAGTGGGAAATGCAGGACTGACTCTTTATACGGTTGGGTCAATAAAAGAAATTCCTGAAATAAGGAAATATGTAGCTGTAGATGGAGGAATGACGGATAATATAAGACCGGCACTTTACAGGGCGCAATATGAATGTGTTATAGCAAACAGAGTGCTTGGAGCAGTGAACGAGCAGGTGACTATATCCGGAAAATGCTGCGAGTCGGGAGACATATTACTCAGCGACATAACTATACCGGAGGTGGAAAGCGGAGATATATTGGCAGTGCTTTCTACGGGCGCTTACGGATATTCTATGGCAAGCAACTATAATAAGATTCCAAAAGCTGCAGTGGTTATGGCCTCTGAAGGAGCTGCCAGATTAATCTGTAAAAGAGAGTCTTATGAAGATGTAATAAAAAATGAAATAATTTAGCTTTTTAAGCTTTTTCAAAACATTTTGGTTTTGAAAAAGTTTTTTCTTTTTTGCGGTGTTTCATATACAAACTTTCAATTCATATTTTATGGCTTAGTCGGAAATAATAACTTAAGCAGACTAATGATTGAATTTTTTTATATGAAATATACCGGGAGGGGTTTGATACAATGATATACATATACTTAGGAATAATGTCGGTGGCACTGTGTCTGATAATATATACTCTAATGAACAACGATGAATATGACGAAGAAAATATCATGGAGGATATTCCTAATATATACATTAACACCGAGGAGCTGGAGAAGCATGCGGTGAGAATATCAACGCACTATTCGGAGACAAAAAGAACCAATTCAAGAAGGAGATTGATAAAAAGTCTGGACATAAGCTTTAATAAAATATTGCAGGGCTATGATTATATTGATGTACAGATTGGAAATAAAAAAGAAATGGTACCTGCTGCAGAATGGCTTTTGGATAATTTATATCTTGTACAAAAAGAATACAAGGATATAAAACTCAATATGCCTGAAAATTACTACAACAACTTACCAATTATAAGTAAAGGAATTATGAAAGGCTATCCGAGGATATATCATATAGCAGTGGAAATTGTTTCTCATACGGACGGATTGTTGGATGAAGAAAGAGTAGAAAGCTTTATAGGTGCCTATCAGAAAAATACTATACTTACAAGCGGTGAGCTATGGGCGCTTCCAATAATGCTGAGAATAGCTTTAATTCAAAATATAAGTTATATAGTTGAAAAAATTGTATATGCATTAAAGGAAAAAAGGCGAGGAGAAGTTATAGCAGACAGGATAATAAATGCCTATACGGAAAGAAGACTGGGAGAAGAAATCCATATTTTAAAGGCTACAAATTTAAATTATTCCTCCCATTTTGTAGAAAGACTGATAAAAGTAATAAGAGATAATGGGGTGGACAGTGAAGATATTTACATCTGGTTAAGTGAAAAGCTGGAGGCAAATCAGACTAATATTGAAAAAACCATAGGTAAAGAACATAGAAAACAAGCTGCATACCAACTATCTCTTGGAAACAGCATAAGCTCAATCCGCGTTCTCAGCGGCTTAAACTGGAGAGATGCGTTTGAAAGACTAAGCTATGTTGAGCAAATACTAAAAAAAGACCCTGGCGAAATATATTCCAAGATGGATTTTGAATCCAGAGACTATTATAGGCATAAGCTTGAGATTTTGTCACGAAAGTCAGGAATAGGTGAGGCGCTTGTTGCAAAAAAAGCTGTTGAGTGCGCTGCTGAAGCGGAAAAAGACAGTAAAGAACAATATATGAGACATATAGGCTACTATTTAATTGATAACGGATTATCAACGTTAGAGAATAAGATAGGCTTTCAGCCGAGACTTTATTATAAAATAGTCAAGTGGATAAAAGAAAGGCCTCTTCCCGTATATTTAGGTACAATTATTGCGGGGACAGCAGTAATAGCCTTGATAGCTGTTTTATCTAGTATGGGACAGATAGGTAGTGAAAGTGTATGGAAGTATATACTAGGACTTCTTGCGATGATAATTCCTGCAAGTGAGATAGTTATATCCATATTAAATTGGACTATAAATTCCATTTCTAATCCAAGATTTGTACCAAAGCTTGCTTTGGATGGAGGAATACCTGAAGAAAGCAGTACAGTAGTTGTAATTCCAACTTTAATTGGTGATGAAAAAAAAGCAAAGAATCTTATAAGAGATCTGGAGGTATATTATTTAGCCAACTCGGATAAAAATTTATTTTTTGCTGTTTTAGGGGATTTTAATGACAGCAGCCAAGAGCATGAGGACAATGATGATATAATCGTAAATACTGCTCTTAGGGATATAGCTGAGCTTAACAAAAAATATTCACATGATGGAAGCGAACTTTTTTATTTTCTATGCCGATATAGAATGTACAACGAAAAGCAAGGGAAATGGATGGGCTGGGAAAGGAAAAGAGGAAAGCTTATGGAGTTTAACTCTTTACTGAGAGGGAGTAAAGATACAACCTACAATGTGATTAGCGGAAATCTTGACACACTTCAGAGTGTGAAGTACGTAATAACTTTGGATGGTGATACAATACTTCCTATGGATAGCGCTAGGCGTTTAGTAGGAGCTATGAGTCATGTTTTAAATAAACCTCTATTCGATGCCTCATCCAAAAGTATAAAACGAGGGTATGGAATAATGCAGCCAAGGGTAAGTGTTGGCTCTATAAATGCAAATAAAACTGCTTTTTCCAGAATATTTTCAGGAGAGACAGGAATAGATACGTATACAACAGCTGTATCCGATGTTTATCAAGACCTGTTTGGAGAAGGGATATTCACTGGCAAAGGAATCTATAACATTGATGCTTTCGAAAATGTGTTAAAGGATGAAATACCGGAGAATACAGTCTTGAGCCATGACTTACTTGAAGGAAGCTATGCAAGGACTGCTCTTGTTACCGACATAGAGCTTGTGGACGGATATCCTGCATATTATAACTCAAGCTGCAAAAGACTCCATAGATGGGTAAGAGGTGATTGGCAGCTTCTACCTTGGTTGAAAAAAAAGACGGCATTAAACAATTTATCCAAGTGGAAAATACTCGACAATTTAAGAAGAAGTCTGCTTACACCATCAATAATATTGTTAATATTGGTAGCCCTGGCACTGCTGCCGATTAAGGGACCATGGATTTTAGTGGCATTTCTGTCTATTCTATGCCCAGTACTTTTTGATGTATCCGAAGCAGTTGTTGCACCTACAAAGGGAATAAATATGACAGGAAGACTGCAAAGTGTTGCTATGGCTGCTGAACAAATATTTCTGCTGTTTTGCTTTATACCTTATCAGGCATACCTAATGACTGATGCTATCATAAGGACACTTTACAGATTATATATAAGTAAAAGAAATTTTCTTGAATGGCAAACAGCTGCAGAGGCAGAAGCAAGAAGCGGTAAGAAGCTAAGTGACTATATTAACAGTATGTGGGTTGGAAGCTTCATTGCTCTCATAATCGGCAGCTTATCCTTTTACAGATCCTTTTATATGGGAGTTTTATTACTGCCTTCAGTTGTGATGTGGTTTTTAAGTCCTTATATAGCATATTATATAAGCCGGGATAAGGCAGAAATCGGTTATGAAATAGACCAAGAAGATAATGTAATGCTAAGGAGAATAAGCAGAGAAACTTGGGCATACTTTGAGGATTTTGTGAATAGTGAAAATAACTGGCTTGCCCCGGATAACTATCAGGAAAACCCGGCTAATGGAGTTGCGCACAGGACATCACCTACAAATATAGGAATGGGAATAACAAGTAATTTATGCGCCCATGATTTAGGTTATATAGGAATAAATGAAACTATAGAAAGAATTGATAAAACTCTTTCTGCAGCGGATTCATTGACCAAATTTAAAGGGCACCTTTACAATTGGTATGACACAGTTACAAAGCAGCCGCTGAATCCAAGATACGTTTCCACTGTAGACAGCGGAAATCTTACAGCCTATATGTGGCTTGCTGCGCGAACTATGGAAGAATATTTGCATGAACCCATGATAAAAAGAAGTTTTCTGGACGGACTTTCCGATACAATGAGGCTTGCTCAGTGGGAATGCAATGAAAGTTCCGAATATAAAAGTGCCTATGAGGATTTAATTGCAAGGGCAGAAAAGCTTAATCTGAATGTTATCACTTGGAAAAGTTATTTAATGGAGCTGTGGAGCAGGATAATAGAGATAGAAAAAAAGTCTGATGCAAAAAGCTTTTATTGGAACTCAAAATTGAAAAGCGGCACTAGTAAATTTTTAGGTGAACTGCAGAAATATATTCCGTGGGCGGACTTAATAAATAATATTAAAGGTATATCGGAGGAGCAACTGAAAGAACTGAATGATATTCCTCTTACTATACCTTTTAACAGAATGGAGAAAAGCTTTGATATAGCTATATCAAAATTAAGCAGTAATACAAAAGAAAATATTGAAACACATACGCTTGAAATGCTGATAGAGCTTTTAAACAGCGGTAAAAGGGAAACGGCAAACAGCGTGCTTAAAGCCATTGATATAATTGAAAGATTGAACAGTTTTGTGGAGTCTACAGATTTCAAGGTTGTATATGATAAGAAGAGGCAGTTATTTTCCATTGGTTATGACATAGAAAAGGACACTTTAAATAACAGCTATTACGATCTATTGGCCTCCGAAGCAAGATGCGCCAGTTTTATAGCTATAGCAAAAGGAGATATAGAACAAAAGCATTGGTTTAAGCTTGGAAGGGCTATGACTTTCATGGGAAAAAGCAAAGGTCTTGTATCGTGGAGCGGAACTATGTTTGAATATTTCATGCCGCCCTTGAT
>JAEZDX010000071.1 GCA_023417975.1 Bacillota bacterium | reverse complement strand
CTCTAAATCCGTCTTCAGCCCAATAAAAAATACCCGCAAGGGTATTTTTTATTGGGGACGGTTCACAATTTTTCCTCAAGCGAAAAAAGCCAATTTTCTTCAGGCTTTTACTCCCAAACAAACTATATGGTTGAGATTCACATAGCTTGTCCATCACAATATACCTATTTCTACCTCTAAAATTAAAAAATAAAAAATAATATTAGTTAGAAAAATTAAATTGTACAAGCTTATTACAACTAAACTGCAGGAATATAGTTTCGATAAGTACTAATCAAGTTCTTGAACAAGGAGTTGTATTTTGCATCTTTACTTATCAAGTTGAATCCAATTTCTGAAAGCTTCCATATATTAGACAAAGTGTTGTTGTTAATATAAAGACAGATGTCCTTCAAGGAATAGTCTGATAACGATCGCATAATGATTACAAATAATGCTTTTAACTCAGTATTGCTGTGAATGTGTTTTATGCGAGGGTTAAAATTAGTGCCGGATATTTTTGATATATGTTCAACGATAGTATCGGGTAAAAGATTTCTAAGAATAAAATTTCTTTCACTTCTGTAATCACTTTTATCGCCAAGAAATTCCGCTTCAATTTGCAACTTTTCAGCATCCTTAATATTATCAATATTATAAAGACGCTGAATAAATCCAATATAGGTTTTCCTTGCACTGAAAATGTCCTTGCTAAAATAGTCGAGGATGTGCTTATGATTGACTATATCATATTTATCTTTATGCCTGCCTAGAAAAATACCTAAACTTGAGTAAGGATATTTTGACACCTCGGCACTATACGCTTTTATGTCTTTAGGATTATTATGAATATAGGCTGTCAATGTCATTAAGTAATTATCATTATCTATAATTTTGCTTTTAAATCTATCCTGAAAAACATGACCATGCCTATTATATTTATAATTATAGTAGGAGGAATAGCTTTGATTAATTGATTTCATAATTTTACTTATATCAGCCATGCAGCAGTCAATGATAATGTGAGCATGAGAATTCATTAAGCAATAGGCATATATGTCGAAAAGATAAATTTCCTTAAATTTTTTTATAATCTCCAAATACTTATCCTTATCCTTGGAATTCTTGAAAAGAATAACTTCACTAATACTTCGTACCATTATATGATATATACCACTTGGAGATTTTTTTCTTGCAGTCCTTGGCATAAATGTTCACCTCTGAATTTATATTAAATTTATACAAATCAATAAGATTGTGTATTAGCTAAATTATTGACAAAAATCAATCAAAAAAATCAGAGGTGAAGTATGGGGACGGTTCACAAAAAAACTTACTATTATATTGAAACAAAATTGTGTGATTTTAGGCCTTACACAATAACTTGGACAATTTATCAGGATAATTCGTAATAATACCGTCGATATTCCAAGATATTAATTTCTTCATTTCTTCTTCATCATTGACAGTATAAGAATTCACCAGTATTTTATCTTGTTTCGCTTCGGCAATAATTTCCTTTGTTAAGGAATGAAAATCAGGATGAATTGCATCGCATCCTACGGACGCACAATACCTAGATGGTCTGTAAAGTCCTTCTACATATAATAATCCAGCTTTTAAGGATTTATCTATGTTTTTGCATTCGACCATTGAATAATGGTTAAAGCTTGATAAAATAACATTATTCTGCATGTTATGCTTATAAATTAATTGAATAATTTTCTTTTCAATATTAGGATAGATTACTATACCGGTTTTTAACTCAAAATTGATTTTAATGCCTTTTGATTTCGCCATATTTAATAATTCCTCAGCAGTAGGAATTTGCTGAGGAGGTAAATTTTTATTATACCAAGAGCTGGCATTGAGACGCCTTAAATCCTTAAATGTATAATTCTTAACTAGTCCTGTGCTGTCAGTGGTTCTATCAACATACTCATCATGAATAAGGACTAACTCCCCATCAGAAGTCATCTGAACATCTGTTTCGATACCGTCACAACCCATTTCTACGGCACATTCAAAGGCCAACATAGTATTTTCAGGAAAATAACCGCTTGCTCCCCTATGTGCATAATTAATAGTCATATAACACACCTCCCATTTTATAGATTTAAGTATATCAGTAAAATTAACTATTTAGGTTAAAGTGTCGTAAATAAATACTTCAGAAGCTTTAATGATTAGGTGGAAATTTGTGAACCGTCCCCAATATCGGTTAGGTCGTCGAAGCCAAAGTCATAATCATCCTCGAGGCGGCCCTTCAGCTTAAGAGAGTAACATCGATCGCAGATAGGATACATAAAGTTCCAAGGCAATGGAGCGCCACAGGCTCGGCAATGCTTTTTAAAACGCTTGATCCGTTCTTTAAGATATTTATCGATAAGCTTAGCCACGCGACTTCTTTCTTCTTTAACCCAAATTTCATCCACATCCATTTGAAAAGTCTTTGAGAAAGAATAATACAGGTCGATTTTTCTGTAGTAAATTTCAAGGTTTAGAAGTTCCTCATCCGGATATTCAGGTTTAAATAGATTGTTATTATGTGAAGAAATAAATCTTACATAATCCTTCCAAAGATATAAAATAGCATCTTCGCCTTCATCGAAAGGAATGTTTATACATCTGAAGATATCTTCTTGAGATAACTTTTTATATAAACCCATCTGCTTGATAATTGACATTAAGTTGATAAGTCTATCTACATCGATTTTTTGATAAAAAGGTTCTGAGGTATCCAAGGATGCCCAGACCTTCAATTTAGTCTCCAATTCTCCATCAACTTTCAATATATCTTCTGTTGGCGCAAGGTAAGCAATATTAATAGGTTCTTCAAAGCTAGTAAGCGCGTGCTTTACAAAGGGCTTGCTTTCCTCGTAAATTGTATTAACAAAGCCTTCATTATATATTCCTTTGCGGCCTGCGCGACCCGCAATCTGCTTAATCTCGGAAGAATAAAGATTTCGTTCCTTAATTCCATCAAATTTTGCTTTCTCAAGAAAGATAACTCTTTTTATAGGAAGATTTACTCCCATACCGATAGCATCAGTAGAAACGAGAACGCTGCTTTGACGTGATAAAAATTTTTCAAACTGCATTCTTCGGGTTTCGGGAGGCAGACTTCCATATATAAGACTGCAGGATATGTTTCTTTCTTCAAGTGCTGCAGCTGCCGTTAACACCGACTTTCTTGAAAACACTATCAGTGCGTCACCATCTTTAACTGATTGAGGAAATCTAAATTCACTATCTTCAGTAATAAGCTCAGTATCTCTAACATGACTAATAACTTCATAGCTGTCACCGCAATCTTCAATAAGTATTTTTACTATGTTAGTAGCATGGAGCGCGCAGCATACATGAATTTCGTTAGCTCTAACACCTAAAAGGGCTCTTGTCCATGCGGCTCCTCTTTGAACATCGGCAAGCATTTGAGCTTCATCGATAACTGCAACATCATAATTTCTGCTCAAATCCACCTTTTCCACTGTAGATGAAACATGTTGGGCAGAATCAATTAGGATTTCTTCCTCTCCGGTTCTTAGACTGCACGGAACACCCCCGGCATTAAGTCTATCAAATATCTCTAAGGCTAGAAGCCTTAGTGGTGCAAGATAAAGACCGCTTGATACTTCCATAAGGCGTTTGATGGAAAAGTAAGTTTTGCCCGAATTAGTACCGCCTTCATGAATATAAAAATGACGTTTCATGGAACGAGCTTCAACAAACTCGTCCTTAGGATGGTCAGGAAAGGCTTTCTTAATATCATCACTTAGTATTTTGGGAACAAATCTTAGTCTATAGGTATTAATTATGCCCTCGTTATAGTAGTATTTTAAGTTCTTTTCACTGCTTAAAATTTCATCAAAACTATGAGGAATGTTAAACTCATTGGCATAGCTATCCCAAATTATTTTAGAGGACTTAAGCATCAGTTCCTCTATGAGTATTTTATCCTCTTCTAGAAAGTCCAGTTCCTTTTCCAATATGGATATATTGGATATCAACTCATTTTTAAGCCTCAAATCTTTAGCTTTTAGCTTCTTCTTACCTTGCATTTCTTTAAGCTGTTTTTTGTTATTTGAAAGCTCGGCAAATAATGATTTAAGCCACATCAAATGTCGTATAAGATTTTTTTCTGCGCCTGCAATAAAATCTGTGTCGTTTTGTTCCAGTTTTGATTTGTATAATTTGTTTTCATCTTTTATACTATTCAACAATTTCATAATATTCGGTTTCCATGACAAACAAAATTGCACTTGAGTATTTATGCAATTTCACAGATCAATGCGTAAACCAGTACCTCCTTTCAATGTTTTTTTACTAAGGCCAAGATACTGATTTTAATATCAGACCTGTAAATCATCCTATTATTATTATATATCATTTGTTTTAAAATATTAAAGATAAAGGTGAACCGCTTTAGATATAACCTTTTAATAATAAATAATTAAAACAATATAACTGCTTCTTCAGATGGATAATGCAATATTAAACAAATCACCTTTATCTAGGAATCATCCGTAAAAAGCCATAGGGTTAAAGGAAAAATTGTGAACCGTCCCCGTCAAAGGCTTTTTCCACAATTGGGACAGAATTTTGCATTAAGAGGAAGCTCGTCACCGCATCTTCCGCATACTTTGACTTTTTTTATCTGTACGAGCTTCTTGCTCATCTTGGCAATAGTCTCATGCTTTTCATCTATTTTCTTACACAATTTAAGCACCTTGTCACTCATATCTTCTTTTTCTTTATAACCAATATAAATTAAATGTCCGATTTTTCCTTCCATTTCTAAAATCGAATCCTTTTCAGAGTAAATGGCTATATCAATTTTTGTGGCTTCAAAGAGTTCGGCAGATTTTTTTGCCGCCAGGGAAGCTTTGTCCCCAATAGTTTTTGATAGCTTTCCTAAGTTATCTTTAAAATACATTTATACCGCTCCTTCATTAACTACTATTTATTACTTTCTATATAGCAAGAATATTTGAAATTATAGTTCCAGAAAGTAATATTTTTACTAATATATTATAAACATCATATATGGGGACGGTTCACAATTTTTATGCTGATTTTCTATGAGTATATAGGACAGCAAATATAGTATTAAATCTATATATGCTTCAAAATCACATGCTCTAATAAATTGTTAACATAAAAAATGGTTTTTTTTATTTTGTAGGATAAACGAATAATCACTGAGAATCAAAATTTATAGTAGTATTTATTAAGTTTACCTTTCAAAAATTCAGAGATAGACGTAAATATTACAGTGCAAAACGTGATACAATATTATATACATATTTCGAAAGGCAGGTGAAAAACTAGTTCTTTGTATCATATAAATTAGTGTATAAAATTTATGTTTAAGCATATGGAAAAAAGAAAGTGTTTTAATACCTAATGAGTGTGAGTAAAGAATTAGAAAGGTATGCATATATTAATAGCTAACGACGATGGAATTAATGCGCCGGGCATTTATGCTCTTGCAGAAGAAATAAGCAAATATCATGAAATTACTATAGTAGCTCCGGATGAACAGCGAAGTGCAAGCAGTCATTCTATAACAATATCCAGACCATTAAGAGTAAGAAAACATAAATATGAAAATATAAAGGCAGAGGCTTATTCTATTGATGGAACTCCTGCTGATTGTGTGAGGCTGGCGTTGGATAAATTAGTTCATAAAAAGGTTGATTTGGTGCTTTCAGGTATAAATAAAGGTTATAAT
>JAEZDX010000069.1 GCA_023417975.1 Bacillota bacterium | reverse complement strand
TATTGAGTTTACCTAAAAGTACTATTTCACTACTTAACAAATTTTCAGGTAATATTTGTCTCATATATGAATATATATAAGAGTGCTTGTCTAATGTTTTGGCTGCAATTATGCTTTCTGCAGTTTTCTTGTCTAGTTCAATTGTTGACTCTTTCTTTACTTGATAATTAGGCAATTCAAAACCAATTACCTTACTCTTTATTGTAAATTCGTAATATTCACTGCTTATGCATCTAAGTCTTATACTTCTTCCCTGCCTTTTTAACTCATAATCCTTACTGTCAAAATAATAGTTAACCTGCTCATATTGCTCTAACTTTATATAATTTGTACCAAAAAACTCCTGTAGTTTATGAAATTCATCTCTTTTTAACTCATATTTAATTTCTTTCTCTATAAACTCTTTTTTAACATTGTCTACCATATACTTAGCCTTCATTGGATTTTACAGCTACAAATAAATTTTGAATGGCTGAAAATAGCAAATCAACCGTTTCATTGACTGTGAGTTTATCTGTAGGTATAATATTCCAGTATTCCTTTTTCCCTATTCCCTTTAATTGTTCTCTCACCTTACTTTGATAATCCACAAAGGACTTAAATGGATCTTTTACTTCAAAATCGTATCCGCCCATTTCTGTATACCTAAAGTTTTCTCTCCTTTTCCAACATATCTCGGGACTAGCATCAAGCATAAAAACGTAATCGCATCTTCTTATTGATTTAAAAACCGAATTTAACAGTTCTTTATTAAAGTCTTCCTTCAATAAAAATCTGGAATATATTTTATAGAACCAGCCATCTACGATTAGAACATCATATTCTTTTAAATTAGGTTCGATATAATTTTCCGCTAAAACTGAATACCATAACGCATGTTTGAATAGCCATCCCTGACTTGTAACAAAATGATATGGGTCATTGCTGTCATTCCATATTAGACTTTTTATCGTAGTTGTATAATCCTTAATTCTCTTGTCTAAGTAATCAGTATTTTTTTTCAAAACTCTTTTTGCTTTGATTCCATTGCTAATTAGCTTTTCTTCCAGCAATAAAGAAATTGTAGTTTTTCCACTGGCGTCAATTCCTTCTAACCCTATTAACACTCCCATTTTTTATCCTCCCAATAGCTTATATTCTCTCAATTATTTTTTTATTGAAATTTTCTTTCAGTTCATTTTCACTTAATATTAACCACTGATTTTCCTTGGCGCACTCAATCAGATTATTTTGAATACTTGCTTGAAATTCGATAAACACATTCTTATCCAACCCTTTGAAGCCTTGATGGACTCCCATTTTTGATGGCCTTAAATCCGTCTGATTTTCCCACAACTTTTCAAAATTATTGACAGTGATAAGTACACTTAAGTCAGGCTTTTTTATATGTTTAAAATAAAAATCTATGTCATCCTTATTAAATTTTTTATCTACTTTACATTTTGCAATGAAATTATAGTACCAACTATCGCATATGATAGAACCTTCGGTTTGCAGTTGCTGCTCTATGATAAACTTGGATCTTAATGTGTACCAACAAGCTTGGACATTAATCCAATACTCTAATGGTAAAAGATGTCCTATTTCATTGTCGTTTTCCGGCCACATTAAACTTGCCAGTTTTTTTATTTCAGTTGCTATATTCAATTTCTCATCAGGTAATTCTTTTTTCCCAATAAACTTTATTCCCATACTTTCTGCTGTACTTCTTGCAAACGACGACCTTAAAGCTGCATCTATACTTTCAAACACTATGAATTTACCACTCACTATCATACCTTCCTTTCTAATTTAGTAATTATTGCAGAATGGTCACTTAATTTATTAAATCTCGGGAAATGATCATATTCACAGTAAGTTACATATTTCGATATTTCTGTAGACATAAATATGTAGTCCAAACACTGTTTTTGACCCTGACCTTCCCAAGAATATTCCCTTTTATTTGAGTTTAAATACTTATAAATATCTACAAAATCATTCATTACAAAGAAGTTATAAAAATAAAGCCATCTGTCAAATTCAGGATATATTGGGATATGTCCAGGATGTATTATATTGAAATCCCCGGTAACAATAATGTTGACATTTTCCTTACTTGAAATAAGCCTCTGAACTTCCAGTATAAGACCATCTTGAAATTTCTTCTTTAAGAGTTGTTTCTCCATGTCTCTACTGTTTGTCGGTACATATGTACCCATCAATCCTACACTTTCACCGAAAACATTTATTTCTATAAATGCCACTCTTTCTTTCTCAGGCAGTAAATCAATTTTAAACTCTCTATAGTCTATTGCTCTTAATGCAATTACAGTAAAGTATGAATCACATGGATTGTAAACAAGCTTATATCCATTACATTCCAATTGAGCCCTAATCATATTAAAGCCTGCTGAATCCTTTACTTCTGTGAGTACAATTATGTCAGCATTGACTTTTGCCAGCCATTCAATCTGTACTCTCGCTCTTTCCATAGAAGGGTTTTGAATATTCCATGATAGTAACTTTATATTCGATTTTTCTTCACTTATAGCTTCAAATTTTGGATCAAATAAAGAAATTTGATATTCCATATCTAGCCTCCGGTAAATTTAATAAACTCCCCTAATTCTTCTTTTACATTTTTGAATTCGTTCCTAATTCGTTCCAATTCTTCTTCCTTTAGACACCCTTCGACACTTGTTATATCTTCAACTTGGCTTTCATTTCTAAAGCCAACAAGAGTGCAGGCCGACTTGTAACACGAAAGGCTGTATTTTAATGCAAGATGAACATAGTCCCTTATACACTTACAATTCATCCTTTGTCCTAGGTCGGTAAGATGAGAATTTATTATGCTTATTCCTTTCTCGCTAAACCAAGGTTTTCTGCTTCTATGATCTTCAGTGCTGAACACAGGAACAGATTCAATTGTATATTTATTTGTCAGCAAGCCATGTGAAAGTGGCTTATATGTCAGTACTCCACACCCTCTTTCTTCAGCCCATTTGAATATATTTCTGTGATAATCCTCGTGCTTTGATGTGAGCATATTATATCTCACACTTATAATGTCAGGATTAACAAGCTCTGAAATTTTGTAAAATTCATCATATGAATCATAGCTTTTATTTTGTTTTCTATCTAATGAGAATTTATGCGGCCCTCTGAGACCTATAAATTTTATCAGACCCTCTCTTCTAAATTGCTGCATTTGTTTTATTGCACTTTCCAAATATCTATTATTCTCTCCGAAATTCAAATGATGAAAAAAATATATATCTATATAGTCAGTATTCAGATTTTTAAGACTCATTTCCAATTGATGCCGCATATGAAGCGGATCAAATCCATGCTCGGCACAGCCTTTGAAATATCCTACCTTACTACTTATGATTATTTGATTTCTTTTCACATTTAATGTACTATTTGCAAGCTTTACTGCCTTACCTAAAATTCTCTCAGATTCCCCCAAGCCATATACATCTGCAGTATCAAATACATTAACCCCCTTCTTAATACCTAGTAGTATTGCCTTAATTCCATCCTCTTCATTAACATTATCCCAGCCAATTCCCATACCAAGATTTGATGCCAAGCCTCCCATTGGCCAACATCCTAGGCCAATATTACTTGCCGATAAACCCGTATTCCCTAATATTATCCTTTCCACGTTGTACCTCTCATATTAATAATTTATATAATAATTTACTTTCATGACATCATTCCTATTTATATTTCGCAACTTCCGCTTTTACAAAGTCCAATATTTTCGAAGAAATCTGATTGGGAAGTAAACTATAGTGCTCTCTTAAATAATATTGATCGC
>JAEZDX010000061.1 GCA_023417975.1 Bacillota bacterium | reverse complement strand
AAGGCATCTACAATAAAATTCAAACCTCCCACCCATCCAATACCATAAGCAGCACCTATTAAACCTGAAATTAAGATACCTTTTTTACCTTTTGGTGCCCATGAACCTATGATATCGGTTGCAAGTAAGATACTATGAATAAGTACTATACTAGCAGTTATTGAGAAAGGAATTCCAAAGCCTATCACTAGTCCAAAGCCTAAGGCGAAGCTTGTAGCCGCAAGTGCCTTTTTATCCATTCTACCTTCCTCATATTCCGGAACAATAGGTCGTAATCCATCGTTAAACACTGCAACGCCAAGATTGGCAAGTATTGATGCTAGTGCACCGATTAGAGCAACAATTAAATACTTCATTTTTTATTCCTCCTTATTTACTTAGAATTTTATTCATGATAACAGGTATAACCTGCTCAGCATGCTGTGGAGTAAATCCAAAAGCTTTTTTACCGCTTTCAATTTCTTTAATAATTTCCGCATCACTTCTTATTTTTCCTGGCATTGATACAGTTGAGCAAAGGCCCATACCAAGCAGCGCTATAGCCATAGCAAGCGCACCGCCTCCACCTGTATTGCATGCTCCCAAATAATAGTCGGCCTGATTTGTCTTTATAGCCATAGCCGCTTCAATATCGGACTTTATAGTTACTGTTACCTTTTCCCCTCCTATTCTTCTGATTATTTCCGCTACCTTATCCTTATCAATTTGACCTCCCACTACAACTCTTAACATACGTTTCTTCCTCCTATATTTTTATTTAAAATTGATTTATATTCTGTCAAAGAGTACGCATAAATGCATAAGTATAAACTGTTGTTCTATTTCCGGTATAGTAATGCCCAGTTCTCTTTCCATCTTTCCTAATGCTTGCAAACTTATCTTAAAGAAATCGCTATTCTTGATTTCCTCATAAAGCATACTATCTATTTTATTTACCATTTCATTCTTTTTAATTCTCTCTATTGCAATACAGAGATGTGTAATAAGCATTGCTCCATTTTCTTCTGTTAGCTTTATTGAATATTCTCTGTCAAACATCTCAATTACTTTTATCATACCCTGCTTGGTTTCTTCAGTTATTTGTTCTGCATCCTTCAATATCTGAATTCTTGTAAGTAAGTCCATATTAGCCCTCCGAATGTACATTATTTTGTATATTGATTATAAAAAAATTAGTAACTAGGTATAAGCTTTCCGCTCAGCACTTGTTTTTGATATTCATCTACTTCATAAGCGGATATAAACTGAGCCAATAAATTTTTCACTCCGTAATTATTTTTGTTTACAACAATTACTGCTTCCGTATCTGCTCCATCATATTTATCTTCCTTCATAGCATGATACTTTAAGCCTAATTTCCGTTCCTTAATTTCATCTGCATTCCATATTGCCGCATCTATCTCCCCGGCAGTAAGTTTTATCATAATTTGATTGTATGTCAAATCAACCAACTCAACCTTTTTACCTTTACACTGGTCCAAGGTCAGAAGATAATGGTCAATAGAAGTTCTATCTATTCCTATTTTCATTTCATCCTGTATGCTTTCTTGATTTTCATCTGCAAAAATAAGAACGTGCTCACTTACATAACTTAATTTATTAAGCTCAACAGCTATCTCAAATTCAGCTCCGTTTCTAATACTGTAATTCGCAGCTAGCTTAGAAACTATAGCAAAATCATATCTTCCTGTCCCAAGAGCCTCTATTCGCTTCTCCGCGCCTCTCATATACGCAAGGCTGAAAGGTATATCCTTATCCTCTAGGGTTTTATAAAGCCCGGTAGCTAATCCCTCATACAGTCTGGAATAAGGCAGCGGCATTACCCCCATTATTGTACCTAAATCCGTAAATTGCCATAACGTTTTATAATCAATATGCCTTAAAAAAGTACCAAGATGTCCTCTAGCTTCAAGTCCTATAGCCTTATGATCTTCCAACAGCTTCAATGCAGCTTGTACTGTGCCTCTGGCACTGTCGTATTTTTCAGCATATGCAGCTATTGTTGACAGTCTGTCGTCTACTGACATTGTCATAAATTCTCTTGCTAGCTTTATGGCAATCAAGCCATTCTTTTGCATCAGCTCCGATTTTATATCCATACTGTCACCTCAATGTACAATATTTTGTATATTTATTATAGCATCTATGCTTGTCGTTTTCAATAGCTTGATAAATTTATTTTTACCATGTTCATTCTCCTTATTACTCCCTTTCTAATAGATGTCGGAAAACTCTATTTTTATTTTTTCAATACAATCGTTAACTTTCTCGTAGCAAATTAGCCTTTTTTCATAGTTTTCATCAAATTGATCATTCAGGATTATCGGAAATATTACAGTAAATTCGGATCCTAAATTTAGTTGTGATTTCACCGAAACGGAGCCCTTATGCAATTCTACAAGTAATTTCACTAGTGAAAGCCCGATCCCACTTCCTTCCCTCTCTCTAGTAAATGACTTGTCCACTTGCTTAAACCTCTCAAATATTAATTTCTGCTGTTCTTCACTCATTCCTATACCGCTGTCTTTTATTGATATAATTATATTACTGCCCTCTTTATGCATATTGACAAATATTTCTCCCCCTGAACCTGTAAATTTAATTGCATTAGAAAGTATATTGAGTATGATTCTCTCAATCATATCTGCATCACATGCCATTATGCATTCTTCCACATCTGTATCGAACAGAAAGCTAATATGCCTCTCCTTTATAAAGACTGCAGCTGCTAGTGATATTTCTTCTACAATATTTACTATATCGTTATTTTTCATATGAATATCATAAAAAGATGCATTTATCTTGCTGGAGTCAATAAGATTATTTACAAGTCTCAGCAGACGATAAGTATTTTGTTTTATCATTTCGGATACTTTGTCAACGCCCTTAATATTACCTCTAAAATGGTGTCCTTTATTCATGCTGACAAGTAATTGAACAGATGTGAGTATCACATTCAATGGTGTATGCAATTCATGTGACACATTAGCAAAAAACTCGTTTTTCATTTGATCATATTCTTCTTCGAGTTGCTGAATTTTATTAAAAGCAATAATCAGATCCCCTATTTCATCATTTGATATTACAGGTATATACTTTCTATCCTCTATGCAGCCTCCTTGCGTTATTTCCATTAAGGTATCTGCTACATGCGATATATCGCTGCATATTGATTTGGAAAAGCAATACGTTATGAACACGTTTACCAAAATAAGCACAATTAAAGCTGTTAAAAGAGTTTTTTCCGCACCAACAGATTCCACATCAAATAAAATACCGGCTATCCAATACTTGCCTTCTATATCCACCTTTTGAACTACACCTTGTGTCTCCTTAGTAAAACCATAAATCTTATAACCATTTATTGGATTATTTATTGAATACTTATAATATTCGGGCAATTTTATTCCATCCTCGGTAATAATCTTTTTATTCGGGGATACTAAAAAGCATTTTGTTGTAATACTGTCCACCTCAATACTTTGAAGCTTTTGAAAAACATCCATAGGTTCATCCAGACTCATAGTTTTCTTAAGCCTATCTGACATTTGTGATCTATATAGTTCTTGAAGCAGGTTTCCTTTCTCTTCAATAAGTCTCGAGTATCCGAGCAGAGCAGTTATCAGTATTCCGGTTATTATCATAGGAATGACTTGTAGAAGCATTTTTTTTGCTATGCTGACTCTAAAGCCTTCCGGCTTTGAATCCGTGTATGTATTATACAATATCTTCGTAAAAACCCATTTAGAAAAAACATATTCCGCTACACCACAAAAAAAGGAACAACAAAAAACAACACTTAATAATCTTAAAATGATTATAATAGGAAAGTCATATTGCACTCTTGCTACAATAGAAATTAATATAACTATAAATATAGGTACGGAAATCTGGCATATATAAATTATATAGGGTAGATTCATACATTTCTTCCTGATACTTTTTAGCTTTTTATACTCTTCCTCATTATTAATGCTCAAGCCTTTGTATTTATCGATATCCTTAAAAAGCACTGTCAAAATAGCAGTACTTACTACTATAATAGCTAAAGTTCCTGAAGCGAACTGATAATTATAGCTAAAATTGACTGCACTTGAGCTTTGCTGCATATCTTCACCATAACACATCAAATATGGAATAAGCTTATAAAGAGTTCCTGAAGCAATAAGTATCACAGTATTATAAAAGATAATAACACTTACCATACTGTGATTAAATATAATATTACCCGTTTGCCTTAATACTTTATCTATTACCACACTGTGCTTATTTTTATATTTTTTCAGCATTTGCATGATTCTTTCCTCCATTATTATTCGTTCATCTCATAGTTTAATTTTACATTTTTTCAATTTATTAATATATACCCCATTTACATCTATTATATATAATCTATAACGATTTTTTTGTCGATATGTGAGAAATATGTATAATTTTATTAATATTTGCCAAATCATCAGTTTGTTGTAATATTTTCAATAAAATAAAAAGCTAAAGAGCTCTGTGTCCCTTCAGCTTTATTATTTACATAAATAATCCACTAATATATTTTTTGAAAGATTAAATACTTAAAGCACCAAATTGTGTGAGAAATATCTATAATAAAGTATGCTGCAAGACAAAAGGTTATAAATGCATTTGACAGCATTAGGTGTTTTTCTACAGATCTATTAACTCTTGTAATTTCCAGAATAAGCAGCAGTAGTGTAATTACGCATTTTATCAATATGCTAAAAAAATTATTATCCTTTATTTCATATATAACTGGAGCTCGGTAATCTACCATGCCTGTACTAAGTAAGAATAAAGTAAAAAGTATATCTGCTACATTTAAAATATATAATGCTATGAACTTCTGTTTTATAGTATCTAATCGTGAAGATATGAGAAAGTTTAAAAAAGACATGCCATCACCTCCTAATGGAAGTATTGACATGTCTGTTATTTTATAAACCTAATATTGTTCTATATCTATAATAAATACATTCAACGTTTAACGGAAGGCCTAGCCTTCCGCTTTTCCAATATTCTACCTATTTATTCATGCCTGTATAAATGATGATAGCATCTCTCAAAAACTCAGCCGTACCAGGCTGCCTTTCATCGTAATAAGCTTTAAATCTCTCATCATCCACATACATTTGAGCAAGTCCTGCGTGCGCCTCCTTTGAGTATTCTGTCCAATAAAATGTCAGCCACTGCTTGTGCAGTTCAGCTGCCTTTTGAGCCAGTTCTCCTGCAGGATCTCCTGTTTTAAAGGCCTCAGCCAAAGTATCCGTCACCCGCTGAGCAAGCTTAGTTACCTCATCATACTCCTCTTCAGTCATATTCTGAAGTTTCTTATTTGATTTATCAATTGTGTCGTTTCCGTATTTTCTTCTTATTTCCTCACCATACTTTTTCTCATTTTCATCTATCAGCTTTTTCTTAAAGCCTTCAAACTTTTCTTTATCACTCATTTTAATTCTCCCTTCCGTTAAAGCTATAGTTTTTTCCACATTAGCTATTAATATATCCAATTGTTCTCTTTTTTCAAGGAGCTTTTCCCGATGTTCCTTTAGCGCTTTAGAGCCATCGAAGGAAGGTGCGGTTACTATATCTTTTATACTATCCAAGCCTACACCGAGTTCTCTGAAGAAAAGTATCTGCTGCAGCCTATCAACCTCTCTCTGTCCATAAATTCTGTATCCTGATGAATTGATTCTTGCCGGCTTAAGAATTCCAATTTCATCATAATACCTAAGAGTTCTGGTGCTTACTCCTGCTAAGCTTGCTAACTTTTGTACTGTATATTCCATATGCAACCTCCTGTTAAGTCCATTATAGGCCTCATTGTTTCATAACTGTGTGTGTTTATTTAAGTTTACTATTGTTTAGATTCACACATCTTTACTTTATATTATTGGCCTGCTGCTCCTTACAATATTACTCTACACCTTTACGCAGCGTTAATGTCAACAGTTTTTATCAACTTTTTTCTAAAATGAAAAGGTAACTTCTTGATTTCAAGAAACTCCCTTTCTATAGGGCTTTCATCACTAAAAAAAGACAACTCTATTGAGGCATCAATACTTCCTCAACAGAGTTGTCTCAAATAAATATCCTAGAAAAATTGGAAATCTATATTTAACGATCAATATTCAATTTACCTTACTTAAATAAGGACTTGAACAATCCCTTCTTTTGCTCCTTTGCACCACTCGAAGCAGCCTGAAGCTTATCGAAAAGCTCCCTTTGAAGGCTTCTTATGTTTTCATTGCTTGGATCCAATTCCAATATCCTGTCACAGACAATAAGTGCCTCCTGATTCAAGCTCTTCTGCGTCAAAATTCTCACCTTTAAAATCAGAACATCCTTATTGCTTCCATCTTGCTGCAGAGCAATGCTGCATTCTTCCTCAGCTTCCTTCAAGCAGTTAAGTTTAAATAATGCCCATCCTTTATTTTGGTGAGCCAAAGTATATTCCGGATCAATGCCTATAGCCTTATCACAATTAACAATACATTCCTTATATCTCCCCAGATTATATAAGGAGTAGCTCATACTGATATACCCTTCCTTGACACTTGGGTCTAATTCAAAAGACTTATTATGATATTCGATTGCTTCTTCATATTTTTCTATATCGTTCAAAGCACGTCCAATCATATAGTAGTATCGTGCATTATTCGGGTCGGCTTCTATAGCTTTTTTATAATCCTCAATAGCTTCTTCATATTTTTCCAGCCTGTCAAATATACCAGCCCTTAATGCATAGAATCGGTCCGAATTCATAAGGTTCAGTTCAATTGCCTTATTAGCTTCTTCTAGTGCTTCCTTATCCTGAGAATCAAATTCCAAGGTTTTTATCTTGTAGTAGTAAGCGGCTCCGTAATATGGATCTTGTTTTATTGAATTATCAAAAGCTTCTATTGCATTATTATAATTGTCATCATAGTAGTAACATAAGCCTTTTATGTAATAGCAGTCTGCATTATTTTCATCTGACTGTAAAACCAAATCACAATATTCTATAGCTTCGCCATACTTTCTCATATACATCAAGGTTCTTGCCTTTTCATAGTAGAGCCTATTGTCCTTAAGTCCCCAATCGCTTGCTTTATTATAAACTCCCAAAGCCTCTTGTAAAAGATTCATATCGATAAATGCTTTCATCTTTATTACATATGCCTCTGTTAAATATTGATATTTACTTAACGCTTGTTCACAAGCCTGAAGGCATTCCTCATAAAGCTCTAATCCCAGCAATGCTCCCGCTTTATTCTTATAGCTTACCGCTGCTGAAGAATCCAATCTTATTGCCATATCTGCACATTCCAGTGCCTCATTGTATCTCTTCAACTTGTTTAGCACATATGCTTTATTATTATATGCTGATGAATAATCTTGTTTTAGTTCTATAGCTCTGTCATATTGCTTCACCGACTCATCCAATTTACCCAAATCGTCCAATATATCAGCTTTTAAAAAGCTAAGTTCATAGTTGCCGTCAAATAATTCTTCAGCTTTACTTATATTTGTATAGGCCAATTCCATATTTTTTTGTTCCACCAATACTCTACATAGCATAACATACATATCCGCTGTACATTCGGCACTTTGCACCAATTCCATTAATATATTATAGCTATCTTCGAATCTTGCAGTTTTAAAATAGGCTTCCGCCAACTTTAACTTAACCTTGGCACTCAGTTGTTCCTGTTCTGCTTGTTCCTTTAAACTCTGTATATAAAAATTATACGCTGAGGTCAGTATCACGTGGATATCCTGCCTATATTCAGAAATGCTATCCAGTTTTTCCGAATACTCAATAGCTTCTTCATATTTCTTCAGGCACAGGCAGCACTTGGCAAGAGCAAACCACGCACCTGGGGAATCCTGCTTTATATCGAGAACCCTCTTATAGTCGTCATATGCCTCCGTAAGCTTGCCTATTTTGAAATATACTTCTGCTCTGTAAAAGAAGGCATTCAAATCTCCATCATCTTCTTCTATCAAATTGGCGAATTCGGATATAGCTTCTTCTATTCTCCCGGATATACTATAATATCTACCAATAAGAACCCTTAAGTCCGGGTGGCCGGGACACAGCTCTTTAGCCGCTGCAGCTGAATTGTGCGCCGTGTATAAATCATACTGATCGATTGCATTGCTCAGCCTTCTATATTCCTCTATAAACTTATCCTGTTCATTGTCTTTACATCTTCTAAGATATTCATAGTTGAAGGTACTCTCATTATTAATTTTATATACTACAAAATCAATGAAGTTTGTCGGAAATTTATTATATAACGAATCCTTTTTGGCAGTCCAAGAAAAACAACTGTCAAACAGCTTCCATACTTCCGTAGTAAAATTGTAGTCGTTCATTAAAAAAGTCAATATTCTGCTGCTTACTTCTTTTGAGGAATCAATATTATAGCATATATCCCTTTCCAATAGGTACCGCCATGAATCCATATCCAGTCTTTTTTCGAAACATCTATAATTTTCTTCAAAAGCTTTCATAAATTCATCTAAAGGTGATAGTATAGGAGCAGTTGCTTCTTTCGTTTCATTTGCCTCGGCAATGGCCTCCTCATAGGCTGATCTTAGTCTTTGAAAGCCCTCCGGATCCTTCTCTGGAGAAAATTGAGTCAACAGCTTAGAATAAGCTCTTCGAATTTCTTTTATGTCCTTTGTGAAAGGTATACCCAGCACTTCAAATGCGTTCATTAAAATTCCTCCTTGCCGCCGATAGTGTCAAAGATTTCCTTCAGTTTTTTTCTATGAGCTTCAATTTCCTTTAAATTTTGTCTTTCAATTATATCTTCAAAATCTCTTAACAAATCTGCAATTCTCTGACGCTCAGGTCCTAAACTCTCTTGGAACATTCTTTCCCCTCTTGCTATAAGCAGCCTATTCTCGTGATTCTCACGAGGATGAACCTTAAGGTACGACAAGGCTTCAAGCCGCTTAGCTATTTCTTCCTTCGTCATATGTCCCGCATTCTTTTCTACTACAACACTTCGCCTTGTGCCCGTTGATACTGCGGTAACCTCTGCCTCTAATATTCCATTTATATCATAGGTGTATCTTACATCGATAGCCTCTTCTCCCGCAGGGCCCGGCGGTACAGGTATATTCAATTCTCCAAGGTAAATGTTATCCTTGGAGAGACGAGATTCCCCCTGTAGTATCTCTACATTTATAATCTTTTGATTGTCATACACAGTATACAATCTTTCTGATCTGCTCACCGGTATAGTAGTATTCCTCTCGATAATGGGAAAAAAATGTCCCGATTCGTAATGTCCGTAAGACTTTTTTACTGAGACGGTTGTTCCAAGTGTATACGGACAAACGTCAGTGAGAATAATTTCTTTAAAAGCAGCATCTTTACCCATTAAAGCAGCTTGTACAGATGCACCCATAGCCACTACTTCATCAGGATTAATATTAATAAATGCCAACCTTCCGAACAGCTTACTTACAAATTGTCTTATTATAGGAAGCTTTGTCGCTCCTCCTACCAAAAGAATTGCTTCTATATCACTTAATTTTAGAGCAGAATCACTGAGCGCTCTTTCTACAGGTTCCTTCAATCTATTTAGCAAAGCTTTTACTGACTTTTCATATTCTTCAGTGCTTATTTCACAGGATAGAACATTCTCATTAACACGGCAGCTAATAGCAACGGTTCTATTTTCGCAAAAGGACCTTTTTGCAATCTCTGCTTCTTTTCTTAAGAAAGAATAAGTCTTATCATCCAGATCCTCCCTTTTTAAACTGTGCTGCTTTAAAAACATATTAACCAGTATCTCTGTAAAATCTTCGCCGCCAAGGTAGTTGTCACCTGCTACAGCTCTGACCTCCATGATATTATCGAAAAACTCCAATATTGAAACGTCAAAGGTACCTCCGCCTAAATCAAAAACTAAAACCTTTGTTTCGGACTTAGTGTTATGTAATCCATAGGCAAGTGCTGCAGCAGTAGGCTCCGTTACAAGCCTATCTACCTTTAAGCCTGCCAGTTCACCTGCTCTCTTAGTTGCCTTTCTTTGCGCATCACTAAAGTATGCCGGCACGCTGATAACCGCTTCGGTAATAGGGATCCCCAGATATTGCTCTGCATCTTCCTTTAACGCCTTTAATATGATAGCCGATAATTCTTCCGGCAAAAAAGCTTTCTCTCCAAGCTTATACGTCTTCTTTGTTCCCATATTCCTCTTAAACAACGAAGCACTCATCTCAGGATGCGTAATCTGCCGTTCTTTTGCTATTTGACCTGTCAGTACTTCTCCATTATCATCTATACCAACAACTGACGGAGTCAACCGTTCTCCTAAAGAATTAGGAATTATTACCGGTCCATCTTCCGTCCAATAAGATATCAAACTATTTGTAGTCCCCAAATCAATGCCGATATTAACCATAATGTACCTCTCTATTTTCTAATTTATATATTCTTTTAAAATAATGAATATACTTACCATGAACTGCTTCAAATTATTCCTATCGAATTCATGTAAATTATATATATATTTTAAAATACTTACATTAATTTTACAACCATCTATTACTATCATCGTACAAACACCGACAAATATGAAGCCGCAGAAAACTTCTATTCACAAAGCTTCCGCGGCTTTAATTTCATTTATGCTCTTC
>JAEZDX010000684.1 GCA_023417975.1 Bacillota bacterium | reverse complement strand
GCGTAAGAATATTGTGATCCGGTTCTATGGCAGCATAATATATTTCGTTTCCTACACAGCGAAACCGTATAAATCCGCACAGCCTGTGACTTTCAAAGTTAACTCTATTGCAAGTTTTTATTATGCTTAATACAGTTTCATTATGTAAATGCTGATTTATATCTCTTCTGATTTTAAAACCAAGTCTTATGTAAGTGAGCAGCAGAAGCTCCATTCTGGGTTCTTCCGATAGAAAAACTGTAAAAACATTTCTCAAGACTTCAGCACCAAGCTTAGTTTCTATGGCACTAAAAACCCTTTGAGATTTCTCTTCAGAAGTTGAAATTGGTAGTAACTCATGAATGAAATCTCCCGGGATACTTTCATTGCTGTAAATTTCCTGTGCTTTATTTTCAGAGTAATAATATTCATATACACAAGTGAGAAAACCGTCAAAGCTTCCATCGTAAACATAAGTTTTAATCATAATTCACCTCATAATTCTCCATGTACCTTTGAGAGATAATCACTGCCGTCCAGAAGAGTCGGAAGGTTTGTAAAAAAAGAGAGCTGTTCAAAGGTCTCAGCCTGATGCATCTTCTTATACTGAGAGGAACTATCCAAAAGCCTATATTTTACAAGTTTGTCATCAAAGTATACATCGCCAAAGTATTTTCCGCAGCAGGTTATAAAGTATTGAGCCCTTTTCAGTACTACTCCGATCTTTTTCAAATCAACAAAATTTATTCTGTGTACTTTTCTTATAGAAAGTATCCTTTGAGCAGAGCGCACTCCGATTCCGGGAACACGGAGAATTGTATTATAGTCTGCTTTATTTATTTCTACAGGAAATTTATCAAAGTTATTCAATGCCCAAGAGGTCTTAGGGTCAAAATTTGTATCCAAGTTAGGAGTAGCTTCGTTAAGAAGTTCCCCGGCTTTAAAACCATAAAAACGAAGCAGCCAGTCAGCTTGATATAATCTATGCTCTCTAAGCAAAGGAGGATGCATTATTGCCGGTAAATTCGGACCCTTGGCTACAGGTACATATGCAGAGTAATATACTCTTTTGAGCGAATATTTGTTGTATAGTCCCTCTGAAAGGTTTAAGATTTTAAGGTCACTGTCGCCTGTAGCACCAATGATAAGTTGAGTACTTTGTCCTCCGGGAACAAAGCTTGGTGTAGATCTTATTAAACTTTTAAGTTCACTTGTTGAACTAATCTCCTTTTTTATAAGTGACATAGGTTTCAGTATGCTGTCTTTACTTTTTTGGGGTGCCAGCATTTTTAGTCCGCTGCTGGAAGGGAGCTCTATATTGACGCTCATTCTGTCGGCATACAGACCGGCCTCCTTAATGAGTTTTTCATCAGCACCAGGTATAGCTTTTACATGTATATAACCGTTAAACTTATGTGTTAAACGTAAGCTCTTAATCGTTTTTACGAGAAGTTCCATGGTATAATCGGCATTTTTGAATACTGCAGAACTGAGAAAAAGTCCTTCGATATAGTTGCGTTTATAAAAGTTCATTGTAAGTTCAACTACTTCTTCGGGTGTAAATGCTGCTCTAGGTATATCGTTAGTAACTCTGTTGATACAATAAGCGCAATTATATATACAGTAGTTGGTTAAAAGTATTTTAAGCAGAGATATGCATCGCCCGTCTGCAGAGAAGCTGTGGCATATACCTGCCGGAGCAGCGCTTCCAAGCCCGCCCTTCGTATTGGCACGGCTGCTTCCGCTGGAAGAGCACGAAACATCATATTTTGCACTATCCGCAAGTACTTTTAACTTTTCAAGAATATCCATTTTCAAGACTCCTTTTTATAGATAAACAACTTCATACATTAATGTATGGGGGTGTCCAATGTAATGAAGTTGTTTATATTTCATTAATGACAGATATTTATAAGTGAAGGTCATATAATAAATAATTATAACAAACGTATGTTCGATTGTAAATGGCCATATAAAAATCAGCCTGTACCAAAATATATTCATTGAACAGACTGATTAATATATTTCTTAAAGCCGATACCCTTCACCAGCTATTTGATATCATGTTATAGGCATTTAAGGTTTTCATGGCTGTATCCTTCCAGGTCAATTCGGAAGCACGTACGAGGCCTTTCGTAATGAGTTTTTCTTTAAGAGTTTCATCTTGAAGGACATTTAGCATTGCTTCGCTTAAGGCATCAATATCGCTTGGATTTACAGAAACTGCATTATCACCGATTATTTCCGGTATGGAAGTAGTATTTGATGCAATTACCGGAACGCCGCAGGCCATGGCCTCTACAGGGGGTAAGCCGAAACCTTCATAAAAGGATGGATAAACAAATAATTCCGAAGCACTGTACAGATATGGAAGATGTTCCATTGCGATAAAACCGGGAAAAATAACATTTTCACTGATGCTTAGTTGCTCAGTGCGCTGCCTATATAATTCATAGGATATACCTTTTTTTCCGGCAATCACAAGTTTTATATTCCTTTTATAGCTTTTCAATATTTTACTGAAGGACTCAATCAAGCCCATTATATTTTTCCTTGGACTAAATCCGCCTATATATAAAATAAAATCTCCGTCTATACCGTATAAATCTTTTATAAGCTGCTTGCTTTTTTGCTTATCCCGAGGCTTATATATGCCTTCAGGTGCCAGGTGAGTTACAAAGATTTTATCTCCAGGGAAGTTAAATTCCCGCATTATATCTTCCTTTGAAAATTTGGAAACTGTTATTATTCCGTCACACAGTGGTATTATTTGGGGAATTTGCTTCAAAAATATTTTTAAATAATTAGGACCAACAGTTTCAGGCATTCTATATGGAATTATATCGTGTAAAGTAATTATCATCTTGCAGGGCTTATCCAAAGGGAGTCCTATACCGTTTTGAGGTACATGGTATATTTCTACTTCATTATCGTGAAGAATGTTTGGAATATTTACTTCATCCCAGAAGCTGGAACTGTCATTTTCGGTAATATTTCTAACAGTAAAATTTCTGTTGAATTGTATGTCTGTGCTGCAGTTATCGGGCATAAACAATAGGTAATTACTTGTTTCATCCAAACTGTTAAGAGAATTAATTATCTGATAAGTGTAATTACCTATACCCGTTCCCCTATACCACTTTGCAGCTCTTCCGTCGATTCCGATTTTCATGATGGATAATCCTTTCGTAATAGTCATACTTTATTATATTAGCTATGAGTTAAAAATGTTATTGATTTCGTGCCAATATTGAATTTATGGGACTTAGGATTACGAGCAAGAGAAATAATGCTATTTCCTTATTTAGTAATAATAAATATGAGTGTAGGAACATATAAATTATATGGGAGGTGATAGAGATGATGAGAGAATTTGAGATTGAGAGACAGTTTGACATCAAAATAGAAAATATAAAACCTAATAAAGGTGTTTATTATTTAAAAACAGATAAGGGTGTCAGATGTCTTAAGAAAATCAATTATGGAATTCAGAAACTTTTATTTGTATATGGAGCAAAAGAACATCTTATTAAGAACGGTTATGCCAATGTTGATAAATATCATCTGAATATAGATGGTCTTCCTTACGCACTGGTAAATGAAGATATCTATACTCTTTCAAGATGGATCGAAGGTAGGGAATGTGATTTCCAGAATAAAGAGGATCTGGTATTGGCAGCTAAAAATTTGGCAATGCTCCATCTGGCTTCAAGAGGATACGAACCTCCTGAAAACAGTAAATTAAAAACCGATTTAGGACGATGGCCGCATCTAATGGACAAAAGGATTAAGTCCTTTGACAGGATGAGGGATATGGCCAGAAAGAAAAGTGTGAAAACTGCATTTGACCTTTCATATGTAAAGGAGGTACAGTTTTACAAAGAAATTGGGAAAAGAGCAGTAGCAGTGCTGCAGGATTCCAATTATTTAGAATTATGTGCTATTGCAGAAGAAGAAAAGAGTTTTTGCCATCATGATTATACTTATCATAATATTATTATCGGTGAGGATAAGGAAGTAAGTATCATTGATTTCGATTATAGTAAAAGAGAGGTCAAAATTTATGATGTAGCGAATTTCTTGATAAAGGTTTTAAAAAGAGTTAATTGGAATATGGAATACTGTAGGCTCATTATTGAGTCATATGATTCAGTATATCCATTGAGAACGGATGAATACAGGGTTCTTTTTGCATTTTTGCTATTCCCTCAGAGATTCTGGCGTTTATCCAATAGATATTACTATAATGAAGTAAATTGGGGACAAAACACCTTTAATAAGAAGATTGATGAACTAGCTCATGAACAGCAGGTTTATCTGGAGTTTATCAAACAATTTAAAGAATTTTATGGACAAAAGGAATAGTATGAAATATATATGATATGGGCCATGCAGTATGGTACGCATGGCTTTAAAATTTCATTATACAAAGGAGTATAAAGTTATTAGCACACATAACTTATCCACTCATATTATGTAATGAGAATGAGTAGTGGAGATGAGACAATGGAGATTGGCGATACCGTTGTAAGAAAGTCCTATGGAAAGGATATTGTCTTTAGGATAATTGATATTAAAGAAACTGAAAAAGGGAAGCAGTATATTATAAAAGGGTTGAATTTAAGATTGATTGCAGACGCTGTGGCAGAAGATCTTGAAGAGGTAAGAGAAAGATTCATCAGCGAGAAAGACGAACTGTTTAATAAACGAGTAAATAAAACTATAAAGAGAATATTGTCAGAAAGGACGGAATATTATAGAAGTGAGACTGTGAGAATGACAAAGTCAAATAAAGCAGCACCGGCTAAAGAATTGACTTTTGGACGCCCCGGAAGAATACTGCATGTGGACGGAGATCCGGAGTACTTAGATACTTGTTTGAAAGTATACAAGCAACTCGGTATGGATGCAGCAGGGAAAATTGTTCTGGAAAAGGATCAAGCGTCACAAATTGTAGAAATAGTAAAAGAAGTAAAGCCGGACATAGTCGTGCTTACGGGACATGACAGTATTTTGAAAAATGTTGAGGACTATAGTTCCTTGGACAGTTATAGAAATTCGAAGTTTTTTGTTGAAGCTGTCTCGGCTCTTAGAGACTATGAGTCAAGCTATGATGAGTTGGTAATATTTGCAGGAGCCTGTCAATCTAATTATGAAAGAATACTTGACTCCGGAGCTAATTTTGCAAGTTCTCCAAGCAGGGTGCTGATACACTGTCTGGATCCTGTTTTTGTATGTGAGAAAATAGCATTTACAAACATAGAAAAGATAGTTTCCATACATGATGTTTTAGAAAACACTATAACCGGTATAAAAGGAATAGGTGGCTTGCAGACAAGGGGTAAATATAGAGAAGGTTATCCCAAATCGCCCTACGCTTAAAAAAAGGTTTCGCAAATGCGAAGCCTTATTTGTTTGTCAAAAAAATTATAATAAATTGAACGATATATATAGAAATTGCGTAAATATTAGTATAAAAAAGAGATATTGAGGCATAATATACTTGTTTACAAAGCAAAAATAAAAAGTTCACAGAAAATTAACATTGACAAAAACGTTTGCAAAGTGATAAAATAATATGTTTATTTGACATATTGTTTGTCCTGAGGTATAATGTATTTGTGGAAAGAGGGTGTTTCTATGGAAAAAAATAATAAGATAGCTGCAATTAAGAAGGATATAGAAAACCACGTTGGCGAAAAGGTTACACTAAAAGCGAATGGTGGAAGGAGAAAAATCCTGGTGAATAGGGGAATAATTGAAAAAACCTATCCCAGCATATTCGTAATAAGGCTCGAAAATGACACCCACAGGACAGTAACATATAGTTACTCAGACGTTTTGACAAAGACGGTACAATTAGTTTATGCAGGTTAATACATAAGTAAAGTAAAGCCCTCAGGTTTTTTCCTGAGGGTTGAGTTTTTATTATGATGTATTATGGCTGCATAAACTTGTTTTTGATGAAATACCTTGGAAAAATTCATGAGATTTTGATATTTTCTATGGTTAATTAGTGAGGTTTGGATTTCTGAGCCTCTAACTACAGGTTAACCTAATATTTAATATATTGTTACTTAAAGATATTTTGGTGAACAGTTATATGGAAGAAAGATGCATATATTTAATGAAAAAATTAAATATATGCATCTTTTTGCTGATAAATATATAAAAATATGTAAATTATGAATAAAAAAGAAAGATGGTGGGTATCCATCTTTCAACTATGGTATAAAAGGGTATTGAGAATTTATGAGAGGTTATATGGTCAATAACCATTTATAATAATACGTCAAATCTTGTCGGCTGTCAATATGAAATTTAAATTTTGAGATATAGATATCCAAATTCAAAATTTAACATAGCAATTTAAAAAATGTTGAGGATTCATTCTTTTAAATTGCGTTCAAGGATTGTATTTGGATATATATTATACACATAAAAATATGAATGAAAATATAATTCGTATTTGAGAGAAGCCGTTAATGAAAGAAATTAGGGGGATTGAATTGAAATATTTTGTTTGAATTATGTCATATTTTCAATTTATGGGGTGTATACATTATTAGTAGGTATTATAGGGAGGGATAATATGGCTGCTATTGAGCTGATTAAGGAGAATATAGAGTATGAGCAGTTACTCGGGGAGAATTTTTCGGATACCGTAGTAAAGGGGGAATATCTTATTCCGGATACACATCCGGATGTGGTTGAGATACTTATGGTTGATGTAAAGCCCTCTATAACTGCAAAAGAAACTATGCAGGATAAGGTGTATAT
>JAEZDX010000680.1 GCA_023417975.1 Bacillota bacterium | reverse complement strand
CTCTTCTAGCCATTATATATACTTCCTTTGATCTGTGTCTAAGAGCAGTTCTTGCCACATCCATAGCAACATTTCCCGCGCCTATTACACATACTCTGTTTCCAAGATTGTAAACCTCAGGATTTTTCAGATAATCTATAGCATAGTGAACATGTCCCAAAGTTTCTCCTTGTATTCCAAGCGTCTTGGATTTCCAAACTCCTGTACCGATAAAAACGGCTTTATATCCATCTCTAAACAAATTATCTATGGTGATATCCTGGCCTATCATAGTATTAGGTCTTATCTTTACTCCCATACTTACAAGCTTCTCTTTAAGCTTTTCTAAAATATCCTTGCTCAATCTAAAGTTAGGTATTCCATACCTCAAAACACCTCCGATTTTATCATGAGCCTCAAATATAGTTATGTCATACCCTTTTGATGCCAGTATAATTGCTATAGTTATGCCCGCTGGTCCTGAACCAATAATGGCAATCTTTTTATTTCTATCCACCTTAACTTCAGGTGATATAAAATTCAAATAATAATCAGATATATAATTTTCAATAGCTCCAAATTGAACAGCATTTCCTTTTTTGCCTAGAACACAATGACCTTGACACTGCTTTTCATGCGGACAAACCAATGAACATACCACAGAAAGCGGATTATTATTAAAAAGCTTTTCCCCTGCATCAATAATGTTTCCATCCAATAAAAGCTTAATTACCTCATTAACAGGAGTATTTACCGGACATCCTTCCTTACATAACGGTCTTTTACATTGAAGACATCTTTTTGCCTCTTCTACTATAAATTGCGCCACAACCTTGCCCCCTCGTCCTTTGTTTATACAATTGTATACAAAACTTAAAAATTTATAGTATATTATAGCATATACAAGTAAAATACTAAACTATTGTTTATAAACTATACCTCCTGTGGCTTGGTGCACAGGTGTTACAGTTACTTCACAAATTTGTACATGCTCCGGCACTGAAGCCGTATATATTATTATGTCTGCTATGTCTTCAGCAGTCAGCGGCTTTATCCCTTCATATACCTTTGCTGCCTTTTCTTCATTACCATGAAACCTAATGACACTGAAATTAGTTTCTACCATTCCCGGCTGTATGTTAGTCACTTTGACAGGAGTATCAACTACATCCATTCTCAATCCATCACTGATAAATTTTACTGCTGCCTTAGTAGCACAATATACTGCACCACCAGGATATGCAAGTATACCGGCCGTAGAGCCTATATTTATAACATGCCCCTTTTTATTTTCAATCATTGCAGGCACTATTTTTCTCGTCATATATAAAAGCCCTTTTACATTTGTATCAATCATAGCATCAAAATCATCCAAGCTTCCTTCCTGCACTTTATCCAAGCCTTGTGCAAGTCCGGCATTATTTACAAGTATATCTATATTCTTAAATTCTTCAGGCATAGTACTTATAGCTTTATCTACAGCATTTTTATCTCTTACATCAAGCTGAAAAATATGTACCTTGGCCCTATAGCTTTCTTCCAACTCTTTCTTAAGTTCTGTAAGCCTATTCATATTTCTTGCACATAGTAAGAGTATTGCACCCTCTTTAGCAAACTTTTTTGCGGCCGCCTCTCCAATACCGCTGCTGGCTCCGCTTATAAGAACTATTTTATCTTTAATCATTAACTGTACCTCCACATACCCGTATTATCTATTACATTTATAAATATATATTCTAAAATATTTACAAACATTATAGACTTTTATTTATAAATATGCAAGAATCTCATTTACTTCATGTGGAAACTTTTTAGACAAGCGTGCTTTACCCAAATTTGACTTTATAATTTTTCTCAATTCAGGATTATTAATCTTAGTATACTTTCTTAAGAAAGCAAATCCTTCTTCCGGAAGGTAGGCTATAAAAACGCTTAAACTATACTGCAGTCCCTTTGATAGAACCTTGAACTCCTCAGACATTAATTTTTCCTTATCATAGGAAGTAATTTCATTTAATATATCTTCGCTTATTTTAAGACTGAATTCAGCTACATGCCTGTTTTTAAGAATTGGCGGATGTGCCAGTGCAGCCTGAAACCCACGTTTTTCAAGACAGCTTGAATTTGGATACCATAGCAAAAAATACTTTTCTATAATGCTAAAATCTTCTTCCGCTATCTTCTGAAGTCCCATTGCAGCTCCTTCTCTTGTCCTCCATCTCCCATCATTCATAGCTTTTCTAAATTGCTCCATTATTATAGACTTTTCTTCCCCATTGGCATATATATAATATGACCCTAGTGATAATATGGCGCAAAAAGGAAGAAATTCTTTAGGAGAATTAGCCGGGGCTTCCTCCTGAGAAAGACTTACCCATATAATCAATTGTTGAAATGAAGTTTTACTTATTTTGTTGCTTTCAAAGCATTCAGCGAATTTGAAGGCAAGCGTCAAATTTCCTCTCGGCCCCGGAAGGTTTGAATTATCACATAAATAATCTTCAATATCTTTAAATCTTTCCGGCATGTTCAGTAAAGGTTTAATTTTTTCAATTACATCATACTTCTCTTTCAATTTTTCCACCCATCTTTCGCACAGTGTTATTTTATTATATACATTCGAAACTTCATAAAGCCATAGAATTATATGACATTTACTTTCTCCTTATATCGTTTATTTATATTGAGCTTTTACTCACTGACCTTATACTCATTGTATTTCAAAAAAATTTTATCGTCAAGTTTTTAAATCCTTTAGCTATAATTTTTCAAATCAAAGATGGCTTGAGTCATAATCTAGAACTCAAGCCATTTATATTTATTAACTATTAGCTATTCTTTTTTGCTTACTTATAACCATGGCCACTGAAAATATTGCGGCTGCGAATACCAATTGAATTAACATGTACATTAATATAGGTGAAAGTGTATTGAGACTCACACTTGATAATGTACCAATTACATTATTTGCTTTTACAAACCAGTAAGTAGGAGTACAACTTGCAACTGCCAAGGTTTTGCTGCTTAGAAGCTCCTGGGGGACAAATACTCCCGTAGGAAAACTCAGTCCTAGAGCTAAAATATTTGATACAGCTGATTGAATGCTTCTGCTCTTTATAAGAATTCCAACAAGATAGCTAATACTTAAGGCCACTACTGTGTATATAAGACCATTTAAGCAAAGCAAAGCTCCTCCATAGTTTAGCATGTTTTTTCTGTTTAGTATGAATGCAAACACAGTAATAACACTATAACAAATGAATCCAAAAGCAAGATTTGCCGCAATCAATTGTGCATTGAAAGTTTTGTTTTTCATTGGAGAGCATAAATTTCTTCTTTTCAAGTTTTTATTGTTAAATACCATCAAATTTGAGCTTACTCCAAGGATAAGCATAGCCAGTAATACATAGGCAAGATAATTAAAATAGTTTACAGCATATGCGGTATTGTTCTTTTTATTTTCAAAGTTCTTTACACTTACTTGTATATTCTCAGCTGTATTATCAGCGGCTTTACTTACTAATTCTTCCTCAGTTATTCCTGGAATATTATTTGAATAAACTCTTAAAGCATTTAAATATTTATTTAATGTCATATCGATATACATACCGGCAGCAGAGTTAGGCACCGTAGTTTTTTCTACTTTAGGTATTTTCCCGGATAAGAAGTCACTTGTAAAGTTTTCAGGAATAGTAATAATATACTCTACATCTCGATAGAATAATGCATCTTGCAGCTTTTCCGGTTTATTTTCGATATCTACATAGTCAACATACTTACTCATATACTCTTTAAGACCGTTTATTAAATAAGTGTTCTTATCTAAATTTATTAAGGCAGCCTTCGCTTTTGTTTGAGAAAAGCTATCTTTATTATCCGATGAAGCTGAGAAAGAAAATATCATAGCCATAGTCATAAAAATAGCGAGATACATGATTATTTGTCCTAAATTAGCTTTTATAATTTTGAAATATATCTTAAAGATTTGCATATTTCTGCCTCCTTATTATCAGATAGCTGACAAAACAAAATACTCCGGATAAAGCAGCTAGTAAAAATACATTAATAAAAAACCTTTCATAGCTAGTGTAGTAATACAATATATAAAAGCCATCTGTAATAAGCGCTGCAGGATTTATATATGCCAGTAACGGAATATTCTTTTCTATTATATACTTCATATTTGCATAATACATTCCCGACATAGCGCATCCCAATAAAGTGAGACCAATTAATATTGCCAACTTTATTCCCTCGCCTTTCTTTATGCAGGCACTTACCATGGTGCCAAAAGAAACTCCCGCCATGCAGCCTGTAAAAGACAGTAAGAGAATATGAGGTAGTTGGTTTCCAAAGTCCACTTTTAATCCGAAATGTAAATATACAAGTAATATTACTACCTCTGTAAATTGGATTGTAAAGGCTGCCGTAACCCCGTAGATAAATACTTTAATTTTTTTCACAGGCACCATATTGACTCTTGCAGCTGTCTTTGATAAATCTGCCTGTATATCCGTAACTTCCTTTAATCCAAGGAAGCTTCCATATAAGCACGCCATAGCAATTAACGCATAAAAGTAAGTCAGATTTGTATTAGGTTTCCTATCTGAAACAGATTTTTCCTCCGTGTACTCTTTATAATTCGATATATCCTTTACTAAGTCTGTAATGGATACCTTAGGATTAGCCTTTATAATAGAAGCTGTAATAGCTGCGTTCTGCTTATAATTATCTAAAAAAGTTTTAATAAAGGTTTCATTGATTCCGGAAGCTTTTACAACCAAATTTATTTCCGGATTCAAATAAATATATCCTTTTATTTTGCTATCCTTAAGCATCGCTTCTGCTTCCTTCTCATCCGTATAGCTTACATTGAAAAGTTTGCCTTCTTTATCCTCTGAAACCTGTTTTATTACATTTTTAAAGCCAGGATCTTTTTCATAATTACCATCGTTAATAACCGCTATATCAATAGGCTTGAAAGTATCCGTAGATATATTGGCAATAGTCACCTTAAATAAAGTAGCCAAAATAAGAGGGAAAAGTAAGCTCCAAAAGAAAAGCTGCTTATCTCTTACTAAACACTTTATTCTAGTTATAAATATGTGCTTAAACATATAATCCCTCCTAATCCCTCAGCTCTTTACCTGTTATCTCCAGGAACACATCGTTCAAGGTAGGCAATTCCGAGTATATTTTCCCGAAGTTAATATTATGGCTATTCATAAATTCCAACATACCTGCTAAATTGTTTTTGCCTTTTTTAGATTTGATAACTAAGCTGTTCTCTCTATATTCTGCCGTGTCAACTGTATTAAGATTTCTTATTTCCTCAAGCGCTTCAGCTGACAAATTAAAAGCCTCAACTGTAATTTTTTCTCCTATTCTAATCATAGCCTTTAATTCCTCTTTTGTTCCTAATGCTATGGTCTTACCCTTATCCATTATGGCTATTCTATGACAAAGCTGTTCCACTTCCTCTATATAGTGAGTAGTATAAATAACAGTTGCTCCTTCTTCATTTAGCCTTTTAATCCCATTTAAAATGTTGTTTCTGCTTTGTGGGTCCACAGCTACAGTAGGTTCATCAAGAATTATTAGCTTAGGCTTATGAGCTATACCACAGGCAATATTCAATCTTCTTAGAAGTCCCCCACTTAATTTCTTCGGATAAAACTTCTTAAAATCCTTTAATGCAACAAACTCAATGGCTTCTTCCACTAGTTCCTTCCTCTTTGTCTTATCTTCCACATACAATCCGCAAAAATAATCAATGTTCTCATATACTGTCAGCTCATCAAATACTGCCACATCCTGCATTATAATACCTATATCCTTTTTTATATCATAGGCGTCGGGCGTCATGGGCTTGTCAAAAATTTTTATTTCACCTTTATCATATTTCAACAAAGAGAGAATACAGTTTATTGCTGTTGACTTTCCCGAACCATTAGGCCCAAGAAGCCCGAATATTTCTCCTTCCTTGACTTCGAGATTAAAGTGGTCTAAAGCTAAAAGTTCATTATATCTTTTTACTAAATTGCTTACTTTTACTACCATATATTTTCACTACCTTCCTATATTTATAGCTTGTTTTTTTCTATCTTATAGGATAAACCTTTTAAACTATAGCTATATAATACATTGTTGTGATACTATTTAGAAGTGAACGTAATCATTATCGAAATTGACAAATGTCACAAAATATAGTTCAGAGGTTGAAAAAATGCTGGAAATAACAGATAAAACAATAATTTTTTTATGCTGTACAAGTATGTTTTTATTGAATTGCGCTTATGGCTTGTGGATTGTCCCAATACTATTAGCCTTGACCTTAAGCAGCTTAAACAGCTATTTTGAGAAAACTGTACTTCGCAATATATTTTTCATTTTTTACTGCGTTTTATGTTTATTTTGGAGTAATTTTTTGATGCTGCTCCCTCTACTTCTCTACGACGTAATAAAGAATAAATTGCGCTTAATATATCTCATAGCTCTTATTGCCATAATCGCCAATAAATCATACTTAACTAATAGCATGCTCTTAACTATACTCTGCTTTATAGCTTTAACTATACTTGTTAAGTTTAGAACCATTTCAAGTTCTAAACTGAAAGAGGAATATATAAAGTTCATAGATAACTCCTCTGAAATTTCATTGCTGCTGGAGGAAAAGAATGTAGCTCTTATTGCAAATCAAGACCATGAAATAAACGTTGCTACTTTGAGCGAGAGAAATAGAATTGCAAGAGAAATACATGATAACCTTGGGCACATTTTATCCCGTTGTTTGCTGCAAATGGGTGCAATACTTGCAATAAATAAAGACCCGGTGTTAAAAGAGCTGCTTGTAGCTGCAAAAGATACTATGGCTCAAGCTATGGACAGCGTTAGAAAGAGCGTTCATAATCTGCATGATGAATCCATAGATCTTAAGGAGCAAGTCCATGAACTTGTAAAGCAATTTTCCTTTTGTCCAATAAAACTGGACTATGATATAAATGAAAGAACTGAAACCAAACTAAAATACTCCCTCATTTCTATAGTTAAAGAAGCTCTGTCCAATATAATAAAGCATTCAAATGCTACAGAGGTATATTTGATTTTAAAAGAACACCCGGGGTTCTATCAGCTTATTATTAAAGATAACGGAACAAACCAGAAATACAATCCGGAAAATGGAATAGGTGTTAAGAATATAATGGATAGAGTTGCTGCTTTTAACGGTAATGTGAACATAACTACGGATAACGGTTTTAAAATATTTATTTCAATTCCAAAGGAGAGTTTAAAATGAAGGTTTTAATTGTAGATGATGATAAATTAGTATGCGCTTCTCTAAAAATAATTTTGGAAGCAGATCCGGATATAGAGATTGCGGCCCTAGGCAATAACGGTAAAATGGCGGTAGAATTATACGAAATTCATAAGCCGGATATACTATTAATGGATATACGTATGGATGTAATGAACGGTCTTGAAGGTGCAGAAGTAATTCTAAGCAGGCATAAGGACGCAAAGATATTGTTTCTAACAACATTCTTGGATGACGAATACATAATAAAGGCATTAAAAATAGGATCAAAGGGCTATATATTAAAGCAGAACTTTGAAAGCCTTATCCCTAGCCTAAAGGCAGTACAAATGAACCAGACAGTGTTTGGTGATGAGATTATAACTAAAATTCCTTCTTTAATATCTGACAGCAATAAACTTAAGTTCATGGATTTCAATATAAATGAAAAGGAATATGATATTATATTTCAGGTTGCTAACGGATTAAATAATAAGGAGATTGCCGACGAACTTTACCTAAGCGAAGGTACAATAAGGAACTATATAAGTGTCATACTGGAAAAGCTGAACCTGCGTGACAGGACTCAATTGGCAGTTTTCTATTATAAAAACAAATAGAAATTTCAGACTATAGTAAATGATTATTAGCAAAGTTTTCAAATGTAAACCTATACATTTCTTTAGTATACAGTTTTTCCATTGTTATCTATTCTTTTCAAAAAAACTTTAGAAAATTTGTTATTATTCACATATTTTTTTGATATATAGAACAAATTAGACATATCTTATTTATATAAGTACTATTTATATGATATACTTTTCGTATAGGTATTATAATATATAAAATTGTGTGAAATCATGTATTTGTAGAAAGGAAGTGAAGTATATTTGACTATACTAAACGAAAAATTTAAAGAAGTTCTATTTGCTGTACTGCCTATAACTCTAATTGTATTAGTATTAAACTTTACAATTATACCTCTAGACTCACACCTTGTATTTCGATTTCTTATCGGCGCGGTTCTAATAATAATCGGACTAACTATCTTCTTAATCGGCGTAGATATTGGCGTAAGCCCTATAGGTAATTTGATGGGCGAATCTATTACAAAAGCTAACAAGCTATCAATTATAGTAATAGCCGGTCTATTTCTCGGTTTCTTTATATCTATCGCAGAACCTGATTTACACATCCTTGCTGGCCAAGTTGATTATGTTACCTCCGGAGTGATTTCAAAGATGAGCATTGTAACAATTGTATCTGTAGGAATCGCTGTAATGCTTACTTTAGGACTTGTGAGAATTGTAAAGAATATACCTCTTTATAAGCTTTTAACCGTCTTATATTTCATTATATTTCTTTTAGCTATATTTACCTCTTCAGGTTTTCTTGCTATATCCTTTGATGCTTCCGGTGCCACTACTGGCGCTATGACTGTTCCATTTATTCTTGCTCTCGGTCTTGGAGTATCTTCCATGAAAAAAGATAGTAAGGCTTCTGAAAAAGACAGCTTTGGCTTAGTAGCCATTACTTCCACAGGTGCCATCATTTCCGTCATGATTATGAGTATTATTTCCAAAAATGATAAACTCTCAGGAGAACTTGAATATGGTGTGTCCAAATCTACATCTTTATTGCTTCCCTTTATAAACAAGCTTCCTACAATTGCAATAGAAGTATTTGCTGCATTGTTTCCTCTATTGATTATATTTCTCTTATTTCACAAAATAGCGTTAAAGCTTACAAAAAAAGCTTTCTACAGAATTTTGAAGGGACTAGTATACACCTTCATCGGACTTACTTTGTTCTTGGTTGCGGTAAATACAGGCTTTATGGATATAGGCACTGTAGTTGGGTATGAAGTTGCAGCTTTAGAGAATAAAGGAATAGTTATTGTGGTAGGCTTTATATTAGGATTGGTCACAATTTTGGCAGAACCCGCAGTATACGTTTTAACTCATCAAATTGAAGAGGTTACAAGCGGTTATGTAAAGAGAAAAGTAGTTCTTATTGCACTTTCCATAGGAGTTGGATCTGCAGTAGCACTTTCAGCTATAAGAGTATTAATCCCTGAAGTACAGTTGTGGCATTATCTTTTACCCGGATATATAATTGCCATAGGTATGTCATACTTTACTCCTAAGCTATTCGTTGCAATAGCCTTTGATTCGGGCGGAGTAGCTTCAGGACCTATGACAGCTACCTTCGTTTTAGCCTTTATTCAAGGTGCTGCACACTCCATTGAGGGTGCTAATGTTTTAATTGATGGCTTCGGAATGATATCTATGGTGGCGCTTGCCCCCTTAATCACATTGCAAATTTTAGGTTTGATCTTTAAGGTTAAGTCAATAAAAGGAGGACTAAAAATTGATGGACAATAGCTCCAATATTATGAAATTTGAATTGCTCTGTTTTGTAGTAAATTTTGGACTTGGAGAAAAGGTTGCTAAAATAGCTAAACGTGCAGGCATAACCGGATGTACCATATTTTTAGGAAAAGGCACCATACAAAACCGCTTATTGGAGTTTTTAGAGATAAATGACTCCAGAAAAGAAATAGTCTTTATCATCGCCGAAAAACGTATGGCATATGAGGCACTGAAGATAATTGATAAAGAATTCGAGTTGAGCAAACCCAATCATGGAATAGCATTTACCTTTTCACTAAATGATTTAATAGGAGTACGAAATCAAACTAATAATAGTAATTATAATGAAAGTGAGGATTTAGATAAAGCTATGCATAAAGCGATTTTTGTTGTAGTTGAAAAAGGAAAGGCAGAAGATGTAATAGCTGCTGCTGTAAAAGCCGGCTCAAAAGGAGGAA
>JAEZDX010000670.1 GCA_023417975.1 Bacillota bacterium | reverse complement strand
CAATATGATATGGTGGATTGTATCTATGGACGCAGTGCAGATTTTCAAGGCAAGGATTTAAAGGGAAAAATTGCATTAATACAAAGAGGCGGAGACGGCTCTGGAGGATTCGTAGAGAAGAAGCAGCTTGCACAGGCTGCCGGTGCTGCCGGTGTTATAGTTTATAACGACGCAGCGCGAGGTGACGCCTATGTTTCCATGGTAACCGACACATCAATAAAGATACCGGCTATATTTATAGGAAACACAGACGGAACGTATTTATTGAAAAATATTGCTACAACAAAGATAGCATTTAAGGATGGGGTAGTAAAATCAGTTGTTAACACCGCTGCTAATGACATGTCCGATTTTACGTCCTGGGGTCCAACTCCAAATCTTGACTTTAAGCCGGAAATAGCAGCTCCTGGAGGAAACATTTATTCAACAGTGAATAATAATAAATATGAATCCATGAGCGGTACTTCTATGGCAGCTCCGCATACAACAGGCGGAGAAGCATTAATACTTCAAGCTATAAAGAAAGCAAATCCGGCACTTACCGGAAGAGCATTAGTAGACTTTGCAAAGGCAAATGCTATAAATACTTCAACAACTTTAATGGACAAGGCTCATCCTACAGTACCGTATTCACCTAGAAGACAAGGTGCCGGATTACTTCAAATAGAAAATGCCATTAAGAATACGGTAACCGTATTGGATAATTCCAACAATGCAGCAGTTGCTTTGAAGGAAATTGGCAGTACTACTACATACACCTTGAATTTAAAGAACTATGGTTCAAAGGATGTAACCTATACCTTGGGAAATATTGGTGGTGTGCTTACAGAACAAGGAAAAACCATAAATACTATGACTTATGACGTAAAAATCGGCGGAGCTACTATTTCCTACAGCAGCGCTACAGTAACTGTACCTGCTAACGGTAGTGCTTCAGTTGATGTTACTGTAAGTTTACCGAAAGGTTTTGCAACGGAACAATTTGTCGAAGGCTTTATAAAGTTTACAGCTAGCGATACTTCTGTCCCTTCACTGGTGTCTCCGTTTATAGGTTTTTATGGAGATTGGTCCAAACAACCTGTTATAGATGCACCATTATGGGATACGGACAATGCTGTTTGGGGAGAGTCCACATTACTAACCAAAAATGCAGACGGAAAGTATTATTATCTTGGCTGGCTTGGGCAAGATGCTTCAGGGTATCCGGTAATTGACCCAAGTAAAATAGCTATTTCACCAAACGGTGATGGATATAACGATAATATTACTCCTAAATTTACATTCTTTAGAAATGCTAAGGAAATGCAGGTTGTTGTATTAGACAGCGATAAGAAAGTTATATCTCAAGTAGCTTTAGATGCCAATATCAGAAAGAATCTCTTAGGAGATCCGGACGATCCGGGCTATAAAATAAATAATGATTGGACTTGGAATGGTACTATATACAATACAGCTACAGGAAAATATGAGATTCCAAAAGATGGACAGTATTACTTGAATTATGTTACTAAAGTTGATATAGACAACGCAAAACCGCAAGATTATATAGTGCCTGTGCAGATCGATACCACAGCACCTGAAGTAGCTATTACTTCAGCTTCTGTAGCAAGCAATACGACATATCACTTAACGTGGACGGCAGAAGATAAGGGGGCAGGATTAGATTACATGAGCCTAATTGTTAATGGACAAGAACAGGAAGGGCTACCGATCAGTTATGCCGACGGCGTTTTTAGCTGTGATATAACTCTTGCGCCGAATGCAGTAAATAATGTTCAATTAGCAGCAGTAGACTTTGCTAATAATGTAACTGTTAAAAATATAAATGTAAGAGAAGGAAATATTCCTTTTAGTTTAACAATTGACAATCTGGATTCAGGTATATCAGTTGATTCTTCAACAGTTACAGTTACCGGTAAAGTATCCTTTAAACCTGCTTCCTTGAAGGTATATGGGGTAGATGCTGTAATTAATGATGATTTGACTTTTAGTGCAGCTATATCATTAAAGGAAGGCGTCAACTATGTGAGCTTCGAAGCTAAAGATTTTGACGGTTCAACTCTTGCCAGCTATTCAAGGAAGGTATATTGCGATACAGTAGCACCGGTTCTTACTTTAACTTCACCGGTTATAAATCAAGACGGCAAAGCGTATACGAACACAGATACAATCAAGGTATCGGGAACTGCATCGGACAATACGTTAGGGTATAAATTTTATCTAAACGGAGAACAGAAATTTGTTGTCAGCTTAGATGGCACGCAGGGAAGTGAGGCTACATCAAGAAGCTTTGAATACACTGTACCTGTTGTTAATAACAGCTTCGTAGAAGTTAGGCTTGTTGACTTGTTCGGACATGAATCAGTTAAAAATATTAATGTAGTTGTGGACAAGGATGCTCCGGTTATAACTGTCAGTGGAGTAGAGGATGGAAAGAGCTATAATACAGACGTAAAGCCGGTAATTAGCGCTAATGAAGGACAAGTTACCTCTACATTAGACGGAAAAGCTTACGATAATTCAGTTATTACTGCTGAAGGAAAACATGAGCTTGTGGTAACTGCAACTGACTTGGCGGGAAATATATCTACTTATAAGGTTAATTTCACTATAGATAAGACTGAACCGACTATAACAATAACCGGAGTAGAGAATGGAAAGATCTACAATAAGGATGTGACACCTCAGATAAGTGCAAATGAAGGCCGTGTGACTTCAACGTTAGATGGAAAAGCCTACGATAATTCACCTGTAGCTGCAGAAGGAAAGCATGAACTGGAAGTAACTGCAGTTGATTCAGTAGGAAATACATCTACTAGTAAGATTGAGTTTACAATAGATAAGACTGCTCCAATTATTACAGTAGCAGGAGTAGAGGATGGAAAGAGTTATAATAAGGATGTAACACCACAGATAAGTGCAAATGAAGGACAGATAACTTCAACCTTGGATGGTAACGCATATAATAATTCGGCAGTTACAGCAGAAGGCAAGCATGAGCTGGAAATAACTGCGGTAGACAAGGCTGGTAATACAGCTACTAAGAAGCTCAGCTTTACTGTTGATAAAACAGCTCCGGTTATTAGTATAAAGTCAGTAGAAAATGAAAAATCTTACGACAATGTTGCAAAACCGGAAGTGTCTGTTTCTGAGGGAACATTCACAATGACACTGGATGGAAAGCAATATACTGGTGCTGCAATATCAGCTGCTGGAGATCATGAATTGGTTATATCTGCTAAGGATGAAGCAGGAAATACAGCAGAGACAAGTATAAGGTTTACTGTCAGTGCGGTATTATCAGGCAGCTCAGCTGGTGCAGCAGCTCAAGCAATAGCTAATTCAAATGATAAACAAGTGAAGGTTGTACTAAATGATACAACTAAAATAGACAAATCAATCTTTACAGCAGTTGCCGGACAAGATAAGAAAGTAAGCTTTACTGTAAATACAAATAATACCGAAGTTACTTGGACTTTTGATGCTAAGGATATTGATCCGGCTAATATTAAAGATATAGATTTATCACTAAATGTTCAGGCTCCAAGTAAAGATCTTATCGGGAAAATAGATGCTAATGCTCAAATACTTTCCTTTAAGGATAATGGTGTACTTCCAGCTCCGGCATTATTAAAAATCAAGCTGGATCCTACTAAGGTGGATTTCACTAAACCTATATATTTCTATTACTACAATCCAGCTACAAAAAGTACAGAAGTAATTGCAGGACCATTAACTCCTGATAAGGATGGCTATGTAGAAGTTACAATTAAACACTGCAGCGATTATTTCTTCTCAAACGGCAACGGCCAGGCAGCAAGCGGTTCAACGTCCGGCGGTACAGTAACAACTATTCCGAAAACAGGCTCTATGTTTGATATGAACATACTGTTGGGAATCGGATTATTGTTGATTGCTTCAGGAGCATTATTTACTAAGCACCCCAGGGGTACGCGTAATATGACGAAAAATGGTGATAAAGACAAATAATTTTAGATAAGTTAAGATCATTTGGAAAATTAGTATAGGGAGCAATTCCTATACTAATTTTTTATTTTTTTTGAACAATATTATGGGTTTGCAGAAGCTGATAGTTTAACTCCGAAGATAATTTGCCGTAGGAATTAATTCGTATGAAATTAGTTGAATTTGACATATTAAGATATCTATGTTAACATCATCTGAAATAAATATCTAAAATTTAAATAGTGGATGGAAGCAGTGAAATGCTTGAAGAGTCTATTGATATTGAGTAATTTATTAAAGGAGATTAAGAAATGGGATTATTTAATTTTTTAAAAAAAGAAACAAACAAATTGGATTTTTCAGAGATTGATTCAAATGAAAAAGCTCAAGAATTGTGTGCACAAAAGATTCTTGAACCACTTTATTTGATGCCTTTACGTTTTAATGGACAGCCTGTTCCTCATAATACACTATATGTACCACCTGCAGTGGTTATGTTGAAAGATAGATATGATGATATGGTTGAACATTTATTGGAGCAGGAAAAGGTTAATGGATATGAGTGTAAGCCGGAGTATAGAGGTAATAGCTTTATTCCTTGCTCTTTAACAATTATCGCAAAAAAGGATGGTCAAGCAGTTTTTACTGAAAATATAAAAGTATGGTAGTAAATAGTGATTTGAAAAGTAAGAATATGCTTAGGTTGGCAAAGTTTATTTGATTAATTGTGGAGGTAAATATGGAAGATTATCCGAGAGATATAGAAGATTTTCATAGCACATTGTTAATGTTGAAAGGAATTTCAAGTATTGAAAGTGGTATAGATAGTTTAGAAGAAATAGATTTATTTATGATGAGGCAGCCAGAATATGCATATCTTCCCCATGCCTCCCTGTTACGCACAAATGGCGGCTTAGAGGGAGAGGTTCTCATTCAATTTGAATTTATAATAGATTATTCCATTGAGAGTATGCAGTCATTGGAATTTATTTCTTGGTTTGTACGAGATAGTGCTAGAGGAGGCACAAAGGTTCAGTTAAGACCCTTTGCGCTTCCCCCGGAAACACCTTATGGAAGGCAACTGGGAAGCACCTTGAAATTTCACCTTGATTTATTTGTAGATGGTATAAATGAGACTTTAGAACCCGCATTTGAAATAATTAGGAAGCTTAATGAATCACTAAATTTATTTATTAAGCTATATAAGATTCCTCTTAAAGGATAACTTTATTTAGAGGTATTCCCTTAAAAAAGCATATTAATATGAAAAAACTATTTGCAGCAATCTTACAGACAAACTATAATTCTTGACGAAAATTTTATATGGTGATATATTTAGTAC
>JAEZDX010000667.1 GCA_023417975.1 Bacillota bacterium | reverse complement strand
ATTATAAGCTCCTTCAAAAACAGAAAGAAGCTTTAAAGTTACAGGGGGTAAACTAAAATGGACGATATTATATATATTACTCCGGAAAACTCAAATTTCTACAGATGCAGCGGCGGATTTTTGGGTTTGAAATTTAACGGAGAAGATTTGAAAAGGGTCTCATTATCTAAAGCTTTTCCATTCAGCCACAGCAGCTGCTATATTTCTGTAAAAGGGAAAGATAATAAAGAAATAGGGCTTATTCAAGATATAAGTGCTTTTTCATTGGAGACACTATCTCTGTTTACAGAAGAGCTGGAAAGAAGGTACCTTCTTCCGTTAATTAGCCGCATCAATTCTGTTAAAGAAGAGTTTGGATATGCATATTGGGATGTCGAAACAGATATTGGAGCTAAAAGATTTATAATAAGAAAAGATAATAATAGTTTTATTCCCCTTAGTGAGAATAGAGTTCTCGTTGTGGACGTAGATGGAAATAGATTCGAAATACCGGATTATACAAAACTGGATAGTAAGAGCTACAGGATTATAGAGTTGATGATATAAAGGGGGTGAAATATATGAAACTCTTATATGAATTACCTGAAAAAGAACAGAAATTGACTGAGGAATTAATAAAAAATCATGAGATTTTGTGCTGCATCCCCTTCGACTTAAATGGTTCAGGTGTTTTTACCGATGGCTGGCTTATTATTACCAGTCAAAAATATATAGTTATTGAAAATTGTTTGCTACAGTCTTATGAAACTATAACCGACGGAGAAAATTATAAGCTAATAAATAACATAGGAAATGGAGTTATCGAAGCAAGTTTTAATGGAATTGACAGAGTAATTGTACGGTTTAGTATGAGTCATCTTCCAAGATACACCTATGTTGCACATATTCTTGACGGCTTATCAAAAGGAGAAATTCACCAGATAAAAAGTGATGAGGAAGAGGATATGTGTCCAAAATGCGGAAGGCATTTGAGAAAAGGCTCCAAGGTATGTAGACACTGCATGAACAAGAAGGTTGTTTTTAATAGATTTATTTCTTTAATTAAGCCTCAGTGGGTTCCACTTGCGATTACCTTTCCCATATTTTGGGTCACAACAGGTTTAAGCCTTATTAATCCGGTAATATATAGAAAACTCATTGATGATTATTTAATGAAAAACAAAGCTGAAGCACGGGCAATATTTTTATTGATTTTGATTATCGGTTTAAGTGATCTTGCAAGGACAATATTAGATATAATTAAGAACAGGCTTATGATTAAAGTAGGGTCAGGAATATCCAGAGACTTAAGAAAGACTGTTTTTTCAAAAATTCACTCGCTTCCAATTAGATATATGGATGGAAGAAAAACCGGCGACTTAATGAACAGAGTAAATGGAGATACAGCAACAATCCAAGATTTTATTGCAAACAATGCATCCTATGGAATAAATCAGCTCCTATTATTTATACTTGTAGGAGGTGTTATGTTTACACTAAACTGGAAAATGTCACTTTTGATATTAGTGCCGGTGCCGGTAATATGCTATATATGGACCTGGTTAAGAAGACGCTTTTCCTCCATGTATCATACTCAATGGAAGATACAGGATAAGTGTAACTCCATTCTTCAGGATATACTAAATGGAATTAAGGTAGTAAAAGCTTTTGGAATGGAGAATAGAGAGGTAGCACGCTTCTCGGATGTCAGCAAAAAACTTGCTGACATAACTGCAAGAAATGAAAAGACTTACAACACTATATTTCCTTTTTTAAATTTTATAATGGGTATAGGTAATTTTTTAATTCTCTACTATGGTGGTAATTTGATTTTAAAGCAGCACATGCAGCTAGGTGAGCTTATCCAATTTACTCAATATGCAGCAATGATTTACGGACCCTTAGGCTGGCTAACCTTCTTTCCAAGAGCACTTACACAGGTTGCTGTTTCTATAGAAAGAATATTTGAAATACTGGACGAGGAACCGGAAATTAAAAAATTAGAACAAATTGACATTAAAGAAATTGACGGGAGAGTAAGTTTTAAAAATATAACCTTTGGTTATAAATCCTATGAACCAATAATAAAAAATATAACGCTTGATGTAAAGCCCGGTGAAATGATAGGTCTTGTTGGCCATTCCGGAGCAGGTAAATCCACACTGATAAATTTGGTTTTACGATTATATGATGTAGATGAAGGACAACTCCTAATTGATGAAAATGATATAAGGTCCATTGAACAGAGGGCATTAAGGTCACATATAGGTGTAGTGCTTCAGGAAACCTTCCTATTCTCCGGCACCATACTTCAGAACATAACCTACGCCAAAGCCGATGCAAGCTTAGAGGATGTAATACGGGCAGCAAAAATTGCAAATGCCCATGATTTTATTATGAGTTTTCCCGACGGCTATGATACAAAGGTTGGCGAAAGAGGACAAAGACTCTCCGGCGGTGAAAAGCAAAGGATAGCTATAGCTCGTGCTATACTCCATGACCCAAAGATTTTGATACTTGATGAGGCAACTGCTTCTGTAGATACAGAAACGGAATACCAGATTCAAGAAGCCTTAGGAAGACTTGTGAAAAACAGAACAACCTTTGCCATTGCACACAGACTGTCTACACTAAGAAATGCAACAAGATTGCTTGTACTGGATCAAGGTAACCCCATTGAGCTTGGAACTCATGAAGAGCTTATGAAAGCACGTGGAAAGTACTACAGTCTTGTTATGGCCCAGAGGGACATGACTAAAACCAAAATATAATACATCACGTTGCTATCTACGGGAATAAATATAAAGGAGCTGCCATAAAACTAGGTTTTAGAGCGGCTCCTTTATATATGAAATTTATATTTTAGTAAATAATAATTAATAAATCTTATACTGTCCAGCCAGCATCAACAGACAGAAGAAATACAAGCAGTTATCATAATATCTTCGATCTCCCTTTCTTAATGGAAGCTCCCAGAAGTCCTTAACCCACTGCAGCTTGTATTTACCTTTTGCCGCCAATGATCCGGCAGCATTAGTTGCAATGATTGCAGTCGGATGCATTGCGGGTTCATCAAAAGCTTCACCTTTGATTGTATAAGCATAGTACTCTCCTAATTTTGTATTCTCACTAAAGAAGGCTTGAAGTTTGTCAACTATTTCACCTAAGGCTTCATCTTTACTAAACCATGCAGCATCCAATCCTATATTCATAGCAACACGATATGCATCAGAATAAAATTCAAATTGTTTACCGAATAAAAGCTTTGGCGTACCGTCAAACTCTGCATATTCCGATGCCATACCGGTGTTTTTATCACAAGTAATATTCAAATACTCTCTGCTTGCTTTTGCAGCTGTTTGCCAAAAGTCCCTATCCTGCTCGTCAGCATATAACGCAAATAGCTCATAAAAATGCGGCAGATGATAAGAAGGATCTGAAAACGGTGTTTCAGGAACAAACTTTATATAGTAATTTGAGCTTTCCCACATTGGCTGGCCTCCATCAACAAGCTCAGCTTGATGAACACAATGCTTTAATATATTCCTTGCTTGTACACTATAGTCTAAAGGCTCCACACCATCCCCCCATCTTTTGCTGGCAAAAAAGAGAGCCATTGCAAAATATTCTTCACCGTCCGGTGCAGGTCCCTCAGCATTTTTAGCCCCGTCAGTACCTACAGACCACGCAAAATAACCCTTGTATTTTCCCTGCTTCTGATACATATACGTCTTGGAAAATAACCATAAACGGTCAAATATATCTTTTCTATCCATTTGTACTGCCATCATCATACCATAGCTCATTCCCTCGGTACGAGCATCATTATTTCCCGTATCCATCATATACCCCATGTCTTCTCCCATGTCAAAATATATTCTTTCTTCGGGATCAAAGAACATTTTATTAAAAGTGTCCTTAATTTTTTCATCAATTTTATACTGTGGGATACCTATCTCAGCGAATAAATTTGTATACTTCCCAGTATTAAAAGCACCTTTTTCCATAATATCTCCTTTCAAAAACACAATGATATCTTTCTATTGAATAATTATACCAAATAACCAAGCTGTCAACAAAGGTTTTTGAGAGATACCGAAATTGAAATTTTTCATAATCAGCCTTTAACTGCTCCTATAGTAACACCATTTACAAAATACTTCTGCAAAAATGGATATACCATTAGAATTGGAACTGAAGCAACAACAGTTACTGCTGCCTGTATTGAAACCGGTGTTACAGTATTAACAATAGTTTTACCCCCTCCGCCGTTTATTGCAGCTTCCGACCTTTCGCTGGCTGCATTCATAGCAGAAGAAAGCAGTTTCATCATTTCATACTGAAGTGTTGTCAAACTTTTCTTACTTGAACAATATATAAATGTATCAAACCAAGAGTTCCAGGCTCCTACTGCACACCATAGTGCTACAGTTGCAAGCACCGGCTTACAGCATGGCAAAATTATTTGAAAGAAGCAGCGGAAGTGACCCGCACCATCAATAAACCCTGCTTCAACTAAACTTGCAGGAAGAGATTGCATAAATGACTTCATAATAATAATATTAAAAACACTGACCATTCCGGGTAGTATATATACTAAAAAGTTACCGGTTAAATGCAAATTCTTCATAAGAAAGTAATTAGGTATTAATCCTGCAGAAATATACATTGTAACTAAAAAATAGCGGGTTGCAAATTTACGCCATACAAATTCAGGTCTGGAAAGAACATATCCTACTAATGCAGAAACGAAAACACCTATTACTGTAGACAGCAGTGTACGCAGCACAGAGTTTACAGCTCCTGTAACCAACAGTTCATTTTTAAACACTGTTTGATAATTATAAGTTGAAAACACTCTAGGCCAAAAGGTTATTCCGCCTCTAAGCGTATCCTGTGCATTATTGAAAGATACTGCAATTGTGTTCCAGAATGGATAAAGCATTACTATAATAACTAATGTCATAATTATGGCATTGATAGTATTAAATATTATTGGTTCCATGGCTCTTGTCTTTTTCTTACTCGCTAACATAATCATTCCTCCTTACAATAATGCCTCTTCTTCGACTTTACTTGATAGATAATTTGCACCTGCAACAAGGGCTATGGATATAACCGATTTAAAAATACCCGCCGCTGTTGCCAGTGAATAGTTCCCAATACTAATACCATATTTCAATACATATATATCAATGGTTTGAGAAACATCCATTACTAACCCTCTATTACCCAATAAGTATGGTACTTCAAAACCTGAGTTCAGCAGCCATCCTATATTCATTACAAGCAATACTATAATAGTATTACGAATTCCCGGAAGTGTAATATGCCACATCTTTGTATAACGATTTCCACCGTCTATTTCACAGGATTCATAGAGCTCCGGATCTATAGAAGACATGGCGGCTATATAAATAATGGAATTCCATCCCACTTCTTTCCAAACATTAGAAAAAGTATTAATCCACCAGAAGTATTTAGGTGTTCCAAGCCATAAAATTGGCTTGTCTATTATGTGTAAACCCATCAAAATATTATTTAATGTTCCATCTGAAGATGACAATACATTTGAAATTATTGAACAAACTATTACCCAACTTAAAAAGTGAGGCAAATATGATATAGTCTGCGTTATACGTTTAAACCCTAGCTTGCGTATTTCATTCAGTAATAATGCAAATCCAATGGCAAAAATAAAACCAAAAACCAAGTTTAATGCCGACATGGCGATTGTATTTCTGAATGCATTCCAGAATTCCGGTGCCTTTAATAAAAATTTAAACTGATCAAGTCCTACAAAGGTTGACTTAAAATATCCTTTACCGGGCTTAAAATTCTCGAAAGCCATAATCCAGCCTGTCAGCGGGCTATAGCTGAATATAAAAGTAATTATCATACATGGTATGATCATAAAAAAGAGTTCTTTTTGTGATTTGTATTTTTTCAGTCTATTTTTACGCTTAGGCTTTTTTATCGGTATATCCTTTATTGCAAGATTATTCTCACCCATCTCCATCTCCTCCATGTTTAGAACTTCCTTTCTATTGCGAATAAATTACTAATGCAGTTTTGTTATAGCTATTGTAATAAATGGTGGAAAGAGGTTTAACCTCCTCCACCATTTAGAAGTCTAATATTAGCTAATTATTTTGCCAATCTCTCCTTAATTTGTTTGTTTAATTCATCCAAATAAGGTTGAGGATTGCATCCGTTAAACTTGCTTACAAATTCTTGCCACATGCTATCAAATTTGCTTGGATCAGCCATTATTATTTGAGGATAATATTTTCTAGTTACATCTAAGAAGGCTGAATTAGCTACCTTTGCCGGACTTCCGTCTTCAATTGGCAGACCATATAACGGATAGTAGTTAGGTCGTTTTACAGGTTCGCCCAGTATTTGTGCTGGATAATCAACTTTTAAGGCTGAATTGAAGTTCTTATCATAATCTGACTGAGAAGCCTTAAATTCTGCTACTGAATCTGTAGGGCCGCAAGGACTTCCATCATCCCAGAGTCCTTGACGCTTCGGTGAATAATTGAATAGTGTGGAACCTGTTAAATCTCTTGACTTTGCAGTATCCATATTTATTGCACGTCTTTCTTTTGTAAGGACCTTATCATTATCTCCGGATTTTGTCCAATCTTTGCCTTCCACTCCCCACTGCAGATAGTCTTGAACATCCTTATTAACTATCCAGTTATAGAATTCCAGTAAACGGTCCGGATCTTTGCATTTATCTGTAATACCTAAACCATTAGTTCCTGTTATAGTGGTGTTTGGAATATCAATATATCCGGACTTAACTCCTGGATCTGTTAATGGAACGGATATATAAGTACGATTCCATTTATTATCGGCTTTTAGCACGTTTTCTGCACTTGAGAAGCTCCATGCCTGATCATACAAACCAAGTTCTGCACCCGTTGATATTCTTGATGTATACTGGTCATAGC
>JAEZDX010000659.1 GCA_023417975.1 Bacillota bacterium | reverse complement strand
GCCTAATACCACATTGGTCTTCTTAGAATTTATATTTTGAATAATGCTTTTTACGTCGGGTATGTTATATATTATTTCTTCAATTAATTGTTGTTTATATGGAAAGTCTTTTGTGTTGGTCACAATCACCACCATAACTTCCCCGCTCTTAAATCCTTTTCTCACCATGATATGCCTTATGCTTCCCGTTCCACTTTCCTCATCATAGCCGACTATATTAAACTTCTTCATCCATGCTCTTGCAATATCTACTATACTATCACCTACTTGGTGCTGAATTCCGCATTGCTGTAGATCTATAATGTTATGGCTCCTTGCAGCATAGAAGCCTATAATAGGACTGCCGTTTTCACCGCCAACCGGAAGCTGAACCTTATTCCTATATCTAAATGGCTTTTCCATACCGAGGGTATCGTGAATAACTGCATGCTGAATCTTACCTATTCTCTCTACACAATCTTTAACTCTGTTTTTTTTGAATCTCAGTTGTTCTTCGTAATTCATATGCTGAAGCTGGCAGCCACCGCATTTCTTATAAATAGGACAGACTGGTTCCGTTCTGTACTCTGAAGGCTCCAATATGTCTGTTAGCTTTCCAAAACCATGACTTTTATTTACCTTTACAAGTATTATCCTAACTTTCTCCCCCTTTAATGCACCGGGAATAAATATAGGAAATCCTTCAGGCTTTGCCACTCCTTCACCTTCATAGCCTTCTGAAATTATATCTACAACTAGTTCCATGTTCTTTTTAAAATCTATCATATAAACCTTCCTCTTCTCAATGGATATATTCTATAACACAATAAAAGCCTTTCATTGTTCCGAGCAAAAACATCCAATGTCTAAGGATTTTTTACAAAATCATAATGTATTAGACCTTCTGTGTTCTATATAAAGTAATAATGGTGAAAAAACTTCTATTCGAATGAGTATTATACCTAATAATGGCTGAATATTCAATGAAAAAATAAAAATCACCCATGAACAGGATGATTTTTATCTTTAGTCTATACTAAAATGTTATGGAGTAAAGGTTTCGCAGAAGGTTCCGTCACTTGTCTGAGCATGGGCTCCCATTATGGAAAGTCCGTCTGCCTGACACCTCTTATCAGCGTTATATCTGCATCTAACAGCATTGCATGCAACGTCAGGGAACATATGCACTCCGTCCCTGTCTACAAGCTGCCTTATTTCACCGGAAATATTCATATTAGTCATGTGGGTAAATGCATTCTTTATGCTTTTTTCTGCAAAGGTTTCACATTGAGTTCCGCTGCTGGAAAGTGCACTCATGCCATTTACCAGAATTGTATTGGCTGAGCAGAGTCCACTCATGTTATGAACACAATTTACTGCACTGCATGTCAATTTTCCATTCATTAATATCTCCTCCTATATGCGTGTCATATATATTTTGTGGTTTATTGTAGTTTTTATTCACAAATCCTCATAGAAATGTAAAATATCCCATATATCCCTCTTATATTCTAGTTTTAAAAACTACATATAACTATATTGACATTTTATTTCAAATGAATTACTATATAATAAAATACTTTGATTATCAAAGTATTTTATTATAACAGAGAGAGGTACATAATATGGATTTCAAACCACTAGTAATTGGAGATTTAACAGCAGCTATTCCAATAATTCAAGGAGGTATGGGTATTGGAGTGTCCCTATCCGGCCTTGCATCTGCCGTGGCCCGATCAGGAGGTATAGGCATCATTTCTGCGGCTCAACCTGGCTTTAATGAACCGGATTTTGAAAGCAATCCTTTAGCCGCCAATCTCAGAGCCATAAAAATGCACTTAAAAACAGCTCGTGAGAATGCACCGGAGGGCATTGTTGGTGTAAACATTATGTGTGCTATGGAAGATTATGATGCATTGGTGAAAGCTTCAATAGAAGGTGGTGCGCAAATAATTATCTCCGGTGCCGGACTTCCTATCCATCTTCCGGAATTATGCAAGGGCAGTGATGTAAAACTGGCTCCAATAGTTTCTTCAAATAAGGCTGTATCTGTAATTTTAAAGCTTTGGGACAGAAACTATGCTGTTACTGCAGATGCCATTGTAGTTGAAGGGCCTGAAGCCGGCGGACACCTTGGCTTCAAAGTAAACGAGATAGCTGCTATAAATAAATATATATTTGATGAAGAAATTGCAGAGATAATCAAAACCGTTAAAATATACGAAGAAAAATACAGCAAAAAAATACCTGTTATTATAGCAGGCGGCATATACACTGGCAGTGACATTGCTCACATGCTTCAGCTTGGGGCAAGTGGTGTACAGATGTCCACACGATTTGTTGCAACTACTGAATGTGATGCAAGTATAGAATTCAAAAATGCATATATCAACTGTAGTGAACAAGATGTTATGATCGTAAAAAGTCCTGTTGGAATGCCCGGAAGAGCTATTAGGAATAATTTTGTTGAGAAGACTCTTCTTGGGAATATAAAAGTAGATAAGTGCTACCGCTGTATCTCAAAGTGTAACCCTGCTTCTACCCCTTACTGCATAAGCAAAGCATTGATGAACTCTGTAAGAGGTGATGTGGATAACGGCTTGATATTCTGCGGCAGTAATGCATATAGAGTTGATAAGATAGTGACTGTTCAGGAACTGATGGATGAGCTTAGTGCTGAACTTTCCATGGCTTAACATAAAATATTGGGTCTTCACACGGCATTGTGAGTTTAATGCTTTGTGAAGGCCCAATACTCTCTTTCTTTAGCTTACTTCGAGCATGTAAAAAACGTTTTCTTCTTCAGCAAGTGTAATGTCCTTTTTTTGGAAACCGAATTGCCTGTAAAGCCTCAGTGCCTCAATATCTCGCGGATGAATACAGACTCTAAGACTTTTACTTTTACAATCCTTACGTATAAGAGAAATTAGCTTGTCCAAAGCTGCCTTTCCGTATCCTCTTCCTTGATAGCGTTCATCTACCATAAAGCTAATTATATTGGCGGCATCTTCATTGTTCTCAGTCCCATACATGGCGAAGCCAACCATCCTGTCTTCTTCATAAATGCCAAAGGCCCTCCAATCAGGGTGAAACTTCCAATGTGCTATAGCAGTGCCTGTGGAGGTCATAAATGCTTCTTGGCTGCTTGCTACTCGTAGTTTTACACATTCATCACAATTAGATTCATTAATCTCTTCCAACCTGATACTCATTTTATCACCAGCCTTATTTTTTTGAACATACTCACAATATATACTATATATTCTATTATAATTTATATATTACAACTTTTCCATATAGTGTCACAGTATTACAAAAAATATTTTATTATTGCTCAAAAAAAGGAGCACCCGCAGGTGCAAAAATGAATCAGTTGCCTATTTTTTTCCATTTTATTAGTCTTGACTATTTTATCACATAATATTCATTTAGTGTTTTAATTTTATGTGAAATTTTTAGTATTAGTGACTAAAATATAAAAACTGTCCCACAAAGAAATAATTACTTCATGGAACAGCTTGTTATTTTATTAACCTATATTATGTTGGCTTTACCGCTAAACACTACTCCTCTTGCAACATCCATAGTTATAAAGCTTCCTGTCTTCAAGATTTCAACTGCACCGGCAGCACAGCTTATAACCGGAATTTCTTTTGCAATGCATTCAATTATTAAGTCTGGAGAAACAGCTTCTTCTACAATTATTCCTCCTACTTTATCAAACACATCCATATATTCCTTGCTAAGTTCCTTCACAACAAGTATTGAACCTTCTTCTACTTTTTCAACAGCTTCCTTTGCATTTTCTGCAACACTTACAGTTCCAGAACCAGGCCTGTCACCCTCTCCCTTACCTTGCAAAAGTATGTCTCCAACTATATGAACCTTCATCATATTTGTAGAACCCACATAGTTAACAGGTATACCTGCAGCTATAACAACAAGATCTCCTTTTTTAACAAGCCCTGTCTCCAATGCTATGTCTGCAGACTTATTGATTAATTCATCAGTAGATTCAACCTTTTCAGCAACTATAGGATATACTCCCCAATTCATTGCAAGCTTTCTTGCCACCTTAGCATATGGAGTCACTGCTATAATAGGACACTCAGGTCTATACTTTGAAACTATTTTTGCAGAATGTCCGCTTTGCGTTGCAGTAATTATTGCTGATGCATTCAATTCCATAGCAGTATTACAAGTAGCTAAGCTAATTGCATTTGGTACATTTGGAATATGCGATTTTCTCTTCTTCTTTAATGTAGCTTCATAATTCAATTGATTTTCAGCTGCTTCTGCTATTCTTGCCATAGTCCTAACCGATTCTACAGGATACTTACCGTTTGCAGTTTCTCCGCTCAGCATTATACAATCTGTACCATCAAATATGGCATTGGCTATGTCTGATGCTTCTGCTCTTGTAGGTCTCGGATTTCTCATCATTGAATCCAGCATTTGAGTAGCAGTTATAACAGGCTTACCTGCATAATTGCATCTTTCAATTATCATCTTTTGAACGAGTGGAACCTGCTCTATAGGAATTTCTACTCCAAGATCTCCTCTTGCAACCATAATTCCATCGGAGAACTTAAGAATTTCATCTAGATTGTTTACACCTTCCTGGTTTTCTATCTTTGAAAAAATCTGTATGTCATCTCCGCCGTTTTCTTGAAGTACTTTTCTTATTTCCAGTACGTCTGCTGCCTTTCTTATAAACGAAGCAGCAATTATATCCACACCAATTTCAATACCAAATTTTAAATCTGCAATGTCTTTATCAGTTATTGCAGGAAGGTTTATTGAAACTCCCGGAACATTTACACCCTTATGATTACCTACAATTCCAGAATTCTTTACTACACATTGAATATTTTTTCCTTCTATTTTATGTACTTCCAATCCTACAAGTCCATCATCTATTAAAATCATATCCCCTGGCTTTACATCATTGTACAGCTTATCATAGCTCAAGGAACACTTAGTTTCATCGCCGCTTACTTCTTCTCCGCAAACAATCGTAAAATTACTGCCTTCCTTTAATTCAACCTTACCGGCAGCAAAATTCCCTGTTCTTATTTCAGGTCCCTTAGTATCAAGAATTATAGCAACGGGCTTATTGTATTCTTTACTTAGCTCTTTAACTAATCTTATTCTTCCGCCATGTTCCTCATGATCACCATGTGAAAAGTTATGTCTGGATACATTCATGCCTGCTTGAAATATTTTTGTTAATGTTTCTCTGTCTTCACTTGAAGGTCCTATTGTACAGATTATTTTTGTCTTTCTCATCTTCAACTCTCCTTAATGTTAATATTGAAAGTCATTTTTAGAGTATAAAAACTCTCTCTTTGTCAGTAGTCTGTGAACTACAGTATTTGTTTTATGCATACTCAATAACCCTTAAGGACGATTATCGAGTATGCAAAAACTAAAAAATAACACTTTAAACTTAACGATATATTTTAATATGACAAAGCTTTTGCTATCTCATAAAGTCTTTCATTGAACTTTCTCGGCATTGACAATGCCTCATCAATATCATCATCAGTAATTTCTTGACCTCTTATTCCTATAACCCTTGAGGACTTTCCTTCAATAAGCAGTTCTACCGCTCTTGCACCCATTCTTGAAGCTAAAATTCTGTCAAAGGCTGAAGGGCTTCCTCCTCTTTGAATATGTCCAAGTATTGTAGCTCTTGTCTCTATTCCGGTTACATCCTGAACATTCTTAGCAAGCTTCCCTGCTCCGCCAACACCTTCGGCTAAAATTATCAGATTATGCATCTTTCCTTTTCTCTTACCTTCGAGTATTGTCTTGCATATTTCTTCTACATTAATACCTTTTTCAGGCACAATAATACTCTCAGCTCCACCAGCGATTCCTGCAAACAATGCTATATCACCGCAATTTCTTCCCATTACTTCTACGATACTAACTCTTTCATGTGAAGTTGATGTATCTCTCAGCTTATTAATTGCATCCAATACAGTATTAAGTGCTGTATCAAAGCCCAGAGTATATTCTGTGTAGCTAAGATCATTATCTATAGTCCCAGGAATACCAACTGTATTAACCCCAAGCTTTGAAAGTAATCTTGCTCCCGTAAAAGATCCGTCTCCTCCAATAACAACAAGTCCGTCTACTCCAAACACCTTTAATACCTTAGCTGCCTTTTCTCTTCCTGCTTCTGTCTTGAACTCTTCGCATCTTGCAGTCTTTAGTATTGTTCCACCCTTTTGAATAATATCGGAAACAGAGTTACGATTCATTTCATAAATTTCGCCATTTATTAGCCCATTATACCCTCTTTCAACACCCATAACCTTTAAGCCCTTATCAAGGCCCATTCTTACTACTGCCCTTATCGCAGCATTCATTCCCGGTGCATCTCCACCACTTGTCAGAACAGCTATTGTCTTCATATTAATACCTCCTGTTACCCCATGGGTCTCAACTTGTCCCACCATGGACAAGTATGTCACCATGTGTTAGAAAATTTATATTTATATAAAACTATCACTATTGTCCCAACATAATGTTACTACAAAAAATACTATTATGCAACTATAGTATAACCCTGAAATTTTAAAATTAACACAAAAAAAGACTGAAAAATCATAATTTTTTCTTAATAAATTTAATTTTTATGGAATTGACAACGTTTTATGCATTATGACATTTTAATTTATCACCCTTTTACGCCACATTTCGTTATGCAAAAATTAATTTAAAAAAATAGTACTTTTTCAAACTTGAAGCTTTAATAAAAGAAATCTGAGCGATAGTCTTGTTGGGATAAAAAATTAAGCATGTCAGCTGACATGCTTAATTAACATTTTATCTGCCTTATTCTGATGTTAGAAGCTTTAAAAATTACTAAACCAGCTTAACATTTTCTTCACCAAATTCACTTTTTAGAAATTCCATTACTCCCGTTTCAATATCTACCCAAAAATCTCTATCCAACCTGTATTGCTTTCTCTCCTTGCGGGTACAGAGATAAACAGGTGTATTACCTTTAAATCTTCTCATAGCCGCTCTAAAGTTATTGTAAATACTTCTGGCAGCCTTATCATCTTCCACTGCAACATATAACTTACTCGTATTCATGCTTATGAGGGGCTGAATATTCTCACATAAAATCTTTGGGGCCTCATCTTCTCGAATGCTTATCCTACCCTTCACAACAATTAACGCATCTTCTTCTATGATATTTGCTACTTTTTCCATGACTTTCGGAAACACAATGACTTCGATACTTCCATAGAGATCCTCCAAAGTTATAAATGCCATTCTGTCATTATTTCTTGTGAATTTCTTGCTAACAGCATTGATTATACCACCAATTGTAACGCTTGCACCATCAGTAATCTTGTTATCTTCGCTCTTTTTATCTTGCAATTCAATTTGGTCCAAGGCAGCATCTATATTATCTTCTAAAGTAGTCTGCTCAGCAGCTGCTTCCATGATATCAATAGTTTTTGTATCAGTGTGAAGCTTTAAGGCCTCTTCATATTCTTCCAGCGGATGCCCGGTAATATAAATCCCAGTCATTTCCTTTTCCATGGCGAGAATATGTTTCTTTTCAAACTCTTTAATAGCGGGGTATTTTATCTCAGCTTCTATGTTAACTGCTTCAGAAGTATCAAGTCCTCCAAAAAGGCTTATCTGCCCGTCGATATTTCTCTTTTTCTCACTACCAAGCCCATCAAGTATTTTTTCATAAACAGCCAGCATTTGAGAGCGGTAAACATTTAAACAATCAAAGGCTCCTGCTTTAATAAGACTTTCAATAACTCTTTTATTGATTGTGGACAAGTCTATTTTATTGCAAAAATCATATAGGGATTTGAAGCTTCCTTTTTTCATCCGGCTTTCAACAATGCTGTCTATAACATTTATGCCCGCATTTTTAATAGCTGCCAGTCCGAATCTTATAGTGTTCTCATCCTTAACGGTAAATCTTCCAAAGCTTTCATTTATGTCCGGAGGCATTACCCTAATTCCTTGGCTTTCTGCAAAACGTATATAGAAAGCAACCTTTTCGCTGACCCCCATTACACTATTCAGCATAGCTGCAACGAATTCTGCTGGATAGTATTTCATCAAAAATGCTGTATCATAGGCTACTACGGCATAGGCCGCAGCATGCGATTTATTAAACGCATAGGAAGCAAAGTCGATCATCTGGTCAAATATCTTGTTTGCAGCCTCTTCACTGATTCCGTTTCTAATGCATCCAGGCACCTCTATGTTGCCATTATCATCTACTATTCCGTAAATGAAGTTCTTTCTTTCCTCTTCCATGACCTTATGTTTCTTTTTGGACATTGCACGCCTAACAAGGTCACTTCTTCCCATGGAATAACCGGCTAGCTTTCTAACAATTTCCATAACCTGTTCCTGATAAACCATTACTCCATAGGTTACACTAAGAATACTTTCAAGCATCGGTGTCAAATATTCTATCTTATCCGGATTTTTTTTATTTTCAATATATCTTGGTATTTCAGCCATTGGGCCCGGTCTGTACAAGCTTATTCCTGCTATGATATCTTCAAGAGAATCTGGCTTCAATTCTTTCATGAAGTTAGTCATACCTGCGGATTCAAGCTGGAATACTCCTACAGTCCTTCCTTCTCCGATCATTTTATAAACAGCTCTGTCATCGAAACCTATCTTATCCAAGTCTATGTCAATGCCACGTGTTTCTTTTACCATTTTTATGGTGTCACGCATAACAGTCAACGTTCTTAGACCTAAGAAGTCCATCTTCAATAGTCCAAGTTCCTCTAATGTTCCCATTGGAAATTGGGTTACTATCATATCTTCATTTTTTTGAAGCGGGACAAAATTAACTAGCGGCTGAGAAGCAATTACAACACCTGCAGCATGAGTGGAGGAATGTCTCGGAAGACCTTCCAGCGCTCTGCTTATATCAATTAACTGCTTTACTCTGTCATCCTCATCATAAATAGCCTTAAGCTCATGATTTAAAAAAAGCGCCTTATCTATTGTAATACCTAACATTGTAGGTATCATCTTAGCAATCTTATCTACTTCTGCATAAGAATAGTTCATCGCTCTTCCTACGTCCCTTATACAGGCTCTTGCAGCCATAGTACCAAAGGTTATGATTTGAGACACATTCGCTTCTCCATATTTTTCAACTACGTATTCAATTACCGCAGGTCTGCCTTCATAGCAGAAATCCGAATCTATATCCGGCATACTTACTCTTTCAGGATTAAGAAATCTTTCAAACAGCAAGCTGTACCTAATAGGGTCAATTTTCGTTATTCCAAGGGTATATGCTACGATGGAACCGGCGGCACTTCCTCTTCCGGGGCCTGTAGGTATACCATTTTCATTGGCAAATCTTATAAAGTCCCATACTATAAGAAAGTAATCCACATATCCCATCTGCTTAATTATGCCAAGCTCATACTCCAATCTGTCCGACAGTCCTTTTGCTTCGTCATCACTTTCGGCAAGCTTAAGCACTTGTTCAAAAACCTGTGCTATATCAACATTTTTTATAGGTTCATACACCTTGTATCGTTCCGCCAACCCCTTGAAGCATGTATCTCTCAGGAATTCATAGGCGTCTATCCCATCCGGCAGCGGGAATTTAGGAAGCTTAGATTTATGAAATTCATAGTCAAAGCTGCATTTGTCTGCTATTTTTACTGTGTTTTCCAATGCCTCAGGCACATGGGAGAACATATCATACATTTCCTGAGCAGATTTCATGTAAAACTGGTCGGAAGGATATCTCATTCTATCTTCTTCATCCACAGTCTTGCCGGTCTGAATGCAAAGCAGTACGTCATGAGACTTATAGTCTTCCGCCTTTATGTAATGTATATCGTTGGTAACTATTAGCGGTGCACCGATTTCCTTCGCTAGCTTCAAAAGTTCACCGTTAACCTTCATTTGCTCCGGCATACCGTGATACTGGAGCTCCAAATAAAAATCTTCTCTAAATACGGATTTATAAAACAACGCCGCTTCTTTTGCTTTTTCATAATTATCCTTGAGCAAATGAGACTGAACTTCTCCTCCAAGACAAGCACTCAAAGCAATAAGCCCTTCACTGTTTTGGCTTAGATATTCATGATCAATCCTTGGCTTATAATAAAATCCTTCAGTAGATGCCTTCGAAACAATTTTCATTAAATTGTTATATCCTGTTTCATTCTTTACGAGAAGCACTAAATGATGCGTTTCATTTTCCTTATCAGCCTGCTTTATATACAATGACTTAGGAACTATATATATTTCACAACCTATAATTGGCTTTATACCTTCATCAGCTGCAGCCTTATAAAAGTCTACACAACCATACATAACACCGTGGTCTGTAATAGCCAGACTTTTCATGCCCAGTTCCTTTGCACGCTTTACCAATGCCGGAATCTTTCCAGATCCGTCCAAAAGACTATACTCAGTATGTACATGCAAATGAACAAACTCCTTAGTTTCCTGCACTTCAGAAGTATCCTGTTTATTCAAAATATCACTCAAATAATCACCTCTTTTTGACCTTAACCACCAAACTTTAAATTAATTATATTATAACATCTCTTTCTATGATTATTGACAAATTATATTATAGACTTAACAGGGACGGTTCTCAACTTTATTTATTTTTTCACATGTAATTTTCAAAAATATGTGTCAATAATGTAGATATAAGACTAAAAGGATAGGTGAAGTAAAATGCCAAGAACAGCAAGAAAGAAGCATCCCGGAGCTATATTTCATATTATGGTGAGAAGTATTAGTGAACTTACTCTTTTTAAAGATGCTAATGACAATAACAGATATCTCAAGTTAATTAAAAAATATCAAAATATTTATCTTTTCAATGTTTACGCCTACTGTCTCATGGGAAATCATGCTCATTTAATCATTGATTGCTGTGGTGCTGACATCAGCAAAATTATGAAGTCAATAAATCAGAGTTATGCCATGTATTACAATGCTAAATACAACAGGCATGGCCATGTTTTCCAAGACAGATTCAAGAGTAAGATAGTTGATAATAATAACTACCTTATTACCTTATCTGCATATATTCACAACAATCCTAAAGACATGGAAAAATACAGAGATGATGTGTCTCTATACCCTTATTCCAGTCTTTCAACATACTTGGGAAAGCGTTTAGATCCACACAAAATACTTAATTATTTCTTTATATTAAAACTCTTTAGCAGTAATATTCCGAGGGCTCAACAGAAATATTTGGCTTTGTTAAAGCATATCCCTATACCGTCGTCACATCCGGACACTGCTTTAGACATTGAATTTGAAATAGATGAAAAGAATTATAGGAGTGAAAGAAATTTTATACTACGCGAAATGTCACCCTCAAAAATAAAGACTTTTATTTCTGAATATGTAAAGCATGATTTTAATCCTTATATCAAGTATAATCATAGGAATAATGAGTTTAAAGCTCTGTACACAGTTATTCTACGATCCTTGTGCAATTTATCCGTGAAAGATATTCGGGAAATGTTTGAAAATATGACTTCGTCTAATGTTTGGAAGCTGTCTCAAAAAGGGAGCGATTTAATATGCTCCGATTCACGTTACAAAAATATTATGTCTGATATAATTTCAAGCAACAAAAATATTACTGCTTAAAGAGTTTATATTTAAGCCTGTTCACCTTACCATCGATATTCTTCATCATAATTAAATAAGTTAATTTTCTAAATTAGCGATTTGTTTTTAATACTTTTATATTCTTTAAAAGGACAAGCCTTTCAGGGGACGGTTCGCAACAATACATATATTTGCAAATATATGTATTGTTGCGAACC